>NZ_JBMBTE010000004.1:0-114154 GCF_048897285.1 Rhodococcus sp. O3 | reverse complement strand
CGGTGCATCGATGTGCTTGCCGACGCTTGCATGAGCGCTCGATCGCAACGGTGGTGGACGCGTCGGATATCGCTCGATCGAGCGGTGAATCGGACGACCGAGTGGGTGCGTGTAGGCGGTATGAATGAGCGCCCGCACCAGCGCGATGACACCCCACGCAGGCATCATCCGACGACGTGCCCACGAAATATGTTGCGCTGCGCTGAATTCAGGATTACACTCCCCCCGAGGAACGAGGGGGGAGTGACCCCGGAGGGGTGGGCGCGCAAGGCGCTCTTGCGAGCACTCGGATCCGCCCCGGGATCAGACGCTCATTTCACCAGGTGTCTCGAAGTGTTCGTGCCACACCGCTTCGACAGGCACACCGGCTCCGCGGCAGCCCTTGCCGCTGTCGTTGCTGCGAGTTTCCGACAGAGCGCTGTGAGCACCGTTCCCACAGTGCGCACGAGTGATGCACCGAATGCCCGTGCTCTGCGCCCCGTCACGCTGCTGCACGCACCTCATCCCCACTCTCGTTACGCACGGAGCCGTACGCACCCAGCCGAGTCCGAACCCTCGGCGAGTCATCGTGTACGTACTCGGCGCGGTCGCCCACTGCTCCAGCTACCGTGTGCTCGAGATCGGTCGAGCATTGCCAGCCTTCGCGCGACATCGGCGAATTTCTCCGTCCCACAGCGACCCTCGCACGCGTGCAATCGATTGATCGAGGAGCGGTACCCCCGTTGGGGAAATCGGTGACTTCGTTCTACGGTCACCCGCAGCCGAATTCAGGTGCACCGACCGACTCTCGACGATGGAGCACTCATGTCCCTCATCACCACAGCAGCCCACCTGGCAGTGGCCACGCCGGTGACCGGCGACGTGGTCGCCCAATCCACCGAAGTCACGACTACTGGTGTGCGCGCGTGGATCGGCGACAACATCGTCTTCCTGATCATGCTGTTGATCGCGTGCGCCGTCCTGATCGGCGGTCTGCGAGCGAACCTGTCACGAGTCGTCACCGTCGGTGGCCTGGCCCTGATCGGTATCGCCTACTTCGCGCTCTCCAGCAACAAGGACGCCTCTCTCGGCGTCGGCAACTGGCTGCTCAGCCTGTTCGGCATCAACGTCGCCTGACTCCCTTTCAACCCGGATAACCGAACGACGATCGAGGAGCGACCGTGATCGACAACGACGACCTGTTGCACCGCGTGGATCAGCACTACCTCGGCCCGACCGGATTTACCTTTCCGATTCGGATCCGCTATGCCGCCGTCGGCGTCGGGGTAACGACCTTCGTGGCGGTGTTCGTGCTTGCCCGCGCCATCGTGCATGTGCCGCTGGGATTCAAGTCGCTGACCGTCATGTTCGCCCTCGCCGTGGTCATCACCGCCAAGGTCACCAAGTACGTCACCGCCGACCGACCGATCCGATCGGTGATCAAGGCCGCGTGGAACGACCTGACCGCACCACGACCACCCCGGCCCGGACAGACCGTCGTGCTGCGCGTGCGCGATCTTCCCCGACCGATTTCCACCGCGCCGACCGAAGGTGGGTCCATCCGATGAGCCTGCAACCCGAACACGAGATCGCGGCACTATTCGATCCGAACTTCGACGAGCCCGAACCGATCATTGTTCCCCCAGGCGCGCTTCCGCCCTCGTGGGCGGCAGCGCTGGCCACCGGACTCGGGCCAGCAGCGCCGCGCGAGCCGGCGTGGCCGCAGGCCCTCGAGGCCGACATCGCAGCAACATTCCCACCGGCTGCGATCGAGCCGCCGGCGCCGCCGATACCGGCCGATACGGCAGCACCCTCCGAGAAGGGCGGCAAGCGCGAGCGGCGACACGGCGGCGGTCCGAATGCCGAATTAACCCGGCAGGCCGCGGAGGCGAAGAAACGCCGCGACCGCGACCGCAAATCCGTGCGCCTCGACCTCATCGGCGTCGAGGGCAACATCACCCGCACGCGCCGCCAATCCACGGCGTGGTTCGTCCAACCTCCGGGGCCGTGGAACATGCGGCCCCTCGGCAAGCAACGTCGCTACATCCAGAACGAAGCGCTCGTGGTGGCCAATCTTGCCGAGGCGGGAGTGACGGGTCTACATCGACGATTGGTACGCACCCCGTGGCCGGTGCGGCAATGGGCGCAGGCGCACGACGCCTGGGCCGAACCGATCCCCGACGTTCCCGGCGCGTTGTCGTGGGCCGATTACCTGCGTGGCCAGCAGCACGCGATGCTGTGGGGAAACCCCACGCAGAAGGGCCGATACTGGGGTGTCGAGTTGCCGCCCCGATCGGTTCTGGCCCAAGCTCTCGACGTCGTCGGCGCGTGGCTGCTCCCGGTGGTCGACACACCGCTACTCGGCAGACCGGCACGCCTGGTGCGCCGATGGGCACGCGAGGCGTTCGTGGGTGAACAGAAGGCGATCGCCGATCACCTCGGCACGATCGAGCGACACCTGGCCGGCCAGGGCGTCAACGCCAGACCCGCCACCCCGGCACAGATGGACTATCTGCTGCTGCGCTCGGCGACCCTCGGCCTGCCGCTCGACGCCGACGGTGTCATCGCCGGCGGAGGCGACTGGGAGCAGTCCGATGTGGCTGCGCTCGAAGACCTCACCAACCCGGAACTGACACCCGGGGATGGCTACACGACGGTGCGCGGTCAGATCGGCGGCCGTGCCTACACCGGCTACGCCATCGTGCTCACCGTCGGGCGCATGGCACCGCTGCCGATCCCGGAACGAATGCTGCCCTGGCAAGTCATCGGGGACCCATCCGGGGAACCGCTCGAATGGTCCGAACGCATCACGCTCGAGACCAAACGGCAGACCCTGCGGACTCTGCGCCGCCTGACCTCGAAGATTGAATCGCAGTTCGACCACTACACGGTTGAGCACGATCAGGTGCCGCCGCAGGAACTCGCCGAGCAGCACGCGCTCGCTCAGCGGGTGATCTCCGATATCGAGGAGGACCACTCGGGCCTGTCGGTACGCACCGAGGGCTGGTACCGGGTCCTCGTAGTCGGCTCCTCCCCTGCCGAGGCCAGGGAAAAGGTGGCCCTGCTCCAGGAGATGTACGCACCCCGAATCCGCCTCGAACACGAGCACGGCCAGTACCAGTTGCTGCGCGAGTTCATTCCGGGCGAGCCGCTGGCAAACGTCGCCCATTGCCGCCGCATGACCGTCGAAGCACTCTCGGCCGGCATGGCCGCCGTCGGTGACCGCATCGGTGACCGCACCGGCGTCGTCATCGGGCAGACCGCCTCGATCGCCCCGCGCCCGGCGGTGTGGGATCTTTTTGCCGCGCACGAGAAGAAGCACAAGTCGGGGCTGACCCCGGTCGTCGCCGTGCCGGGATCGGGCAAGTCGTTCCTCGCCGCCATGATCGTCTACCAGGCCGTCCGAGCAGGCGCCTACGCGGTGGTGCTCGACCCGTCCGGACCACTCAAGAAGCTCGCCCAGCTCCCCGAGTTCCGGGGTATCGCCGAAGTCCAGTCACTGACCGGGCGCACCTCCCGCCCCGGTTCGCTCAACCCGTACCGGGTGATCGTCGACCCGCGGCGAGACGACCCGGACTACGACCCCCAGGGCCCCGACTACGCCGACGATCCCGACCCGGTCGCGGCTGCGCACGCCCAGTACGAGGCCGACGTCCGCGCCGCGGCCGCCGAGCGGATCTCGGTGGCGGTCGCAGTGCTGAAGATGATGCTCACCCCTGCGCGGCTCGAACACGAGTGGACCGAGACGGTCCTTCAGACCGCGGCGAACACGGTCGGCGGCGAGCGGCACCACAACCTACGCGAAGTGCTCGACGCCATCGCCGCGATCGGTCGCAACGACGACAACATCGATCTGCGGTCCTGCGCGAAGAGCGTGCATCAGGACCTGTCGATGATGGCCGACCTGGCCGAGGCCCGGGTTCTGTTCCCGGAAGAGGGCACCAGCGGCGAGGTCGAGGACACCGACCGTGACGTGCATCTGACCGTGCTGACGACGCCGGGCCTGCAGCTGCCCCCGAAAGGCATCGACCCGACGCAGTGGACTCCGCAGCAACGGATGGCCGGGCCACTGATGCACATGGCCGCGTGGATGGCGAACCGGCTGATCTACGAACTGCCCCGCTACGTCCGCAAAATCTTGTTCCTCGACGAGAACAAGTACATCGAAGAGACCGGCGCCGGCCGCACCCTGAACTTGCGCATCGCCCGCGACTCACGCAAGTACAAGGTGCGCGCACTGGTGTGCTCGCAGCTGCCCGATGACTTCCTCGGCGTCGACGGCACCGACGACAAGTCCGCGCTGACCTACGAGGTGATCATCGGCGATCTCGGTGGCAACGCCCATGCCATCGAGGGCGCCCTCAAACTGCTGAACCTGCCGCTCGGCGAGGGCTACGAGTCGCTGCTGGCTGGTCTCGGCGGCGGTGGCGAAGACACCCTCGATGAGGACGTCAACACCGACGAACTCGACGCGGCACGCCGCTTCATCGTCAAGATGGCCGACGACATCGAGCTGATTCGCTCCGACTGGACGCACTTCGTGCATCTGGCGCACGTGTTCGACGCCCTGGACTCGCGAGCAACCCGACCCGTGTCGGGAGGGACGTCTTGAGCGCGCAGCGATTCCGATTCCCGCAGGCGCAGCGCCCCTCTGCTCGATGTCGCAGCCTGCGATGCAAGGCGCGGGCGGTGCACGGCCTGACGGTGCTGTTGCTCACCGCTGTCGCGTTCATCGGGCTCGCCGGTGTCGCGGCAGCGAGCGGCTTCGACTGCAAGGAGGTCCCCTCGCCGCAGTTTCCGAACGAGGTGCTCGAGACCGTCTTCGACTCGACCAGCGCGGACCGGCCGGCGCGGGACGGCTCGACCGGCTACGAGACCTACGGATGGGCCGGCCTGGATTGGTACGTCTACGACCTCGGGTGCGGCGAGGATCTGGTACGCGCACCCGACGCTGTCCTCGACACCAACTACGGAAACCTGTTCCTGGGTATCGGAAAATCGATGGCCGCAGCGGCATTCTGGCTCGACGATCAGACGAAGACGGGCCAGGCGGCCACCGATGCCGGGGTCGCTCCGGTGCTCTCACAGTTCGACAAGATCGTCTACAGCATCACCGCCGGCATGCGCGCGGTCTATTGGACATGGCTGGGCGTTGCGCTGGCCGTCGTCTCCGTGCTCGTGTTGTGGAACGCGCTCAAAGCAGACAGTGCCGGTGTGACGCGGACGAGCGCCGTCGCGGCGCTCGGCCTGATGCTCGGGGCACTGCTGATCGGCGCACCGCAGAAGGCCCTCCAGATCTCCGACGACACGTTCGGCTCGCTCGTCACCGAGACCCAGGACCAGATCTTCTCGGTTCGCTTCGGCGGCGGAGAGGGCAACGGCACCTTGGTTTCCGGTGGCACCAACCCGCGCGATGTGCTGCTCGACCAGATCTTCCTCGAGGACTGGCGCAAGGGCTGGTTCGGCACCAATTACGACCCGACCGATCCCGCCCAGCTCGGCCCGCGGCTGCGCAATTCGCTGGCGTTCTCCTACGCCGAGCAGCAGCAAGTCAAGGGCGATCCGACGGCTCAGGCACAACTCGCCAAGGACAAGGCCGACCAGTTCAAGGAAATCGTCTCCTCCCTCGAAGAGGACTATCAGCTGTCCTACTACCAGTTTCAGGGCAAAAACTCCGGTCGCGCCGGCACCGGGTTCATGGCCATGCTCAAACTGGCGATGCCCTCGCTGCTGTGGATCGGCGCGTCGGTCCTGAAACTGACCGCACTACTGGCGATCCGATTCGCGGTGCTGTTCGCTCCGCTCTGGATTCCGGTCGCGATCGCGCACGGCGGGTGGCTGTCACGGGTCCTGCGCACGTTGGGCTCGGCCTACCTGTGGGGTGTGGCCGGCGCGGCCGTCGTCGGGCTGTATCTGATGGCGCTGGTCTCGCTCTATGTTCACTCCGGCGGCGACGTCGACGGCACCTGGCGACTGTGGATCCTGGTGCTGCTGACCGTCGCGGGTTGGGCGTTCCTGCGGCCGTTCAAACGGATGTCCCAGACCCTCACGCAGAACCGCACGTCGATGCTCAACCGCAAGGCACGTAATGCCCAAAAGACTCTCCGGCGGAAGCTGTTCACCAGCGCCGCCACGGCAATCGGCGGACCGGGTGCCGGGGCCGCCGTCGGCACCGCGCAAACCGTGAGCGACCTGCACAGGCGACGCACCAGCGGCGAGATCGCCGGGTTAGGTGGGGTACCGGTACCGGCCCGCCCGGAAGGCCGGTCCCTGAACAACCAACGTCAGCAGGCCTTGACCAAGTCCCGCGCCGACGCCCGTAAGAGCCAGTCCTCGGGCAGAGCCCGCCGACTCGATCAAGCATCGGCGGCGGCCACAGAACGCGACGTCCGCCTCGCGGGTATCGCCGCGATGGCCGGACGTGATGCGGCCCGCGGCAAGGCCGAGAGCCCGGACGCCGAGAAGGCGATGCGTATCGGCGCCACCGTGTGGAAGCGGATCGATACAAGCGAAGCCGAAGAGCAGCAGCTGGATCGGCGAGCCCGCCGGGACCTGCTGACCGCCGGCGTGGGGCAACGCTGGGACGGCGGGGATCGCTCTGCGATCGCACCGATGAAGGTCTACACCCCCGGCCGGCCCCACCGGTCCGGCCGCAATGCGCGAACCGATGTTCTTGCCTCGCCGACGGTTCGTCGACAGCAGCAGCAGGAACCGTCGCAGAACATCCGGGTGTGGACGGCCCCGACTCCGGGATCGCACCGGCAGGATCGGTACAGCTGATGTCGGCATCCGGGCCCAATCCCGTCCTGGCACCGGTTCGGCGCTGGGTGCTCTACTCGCGCGCGCACCTGGCGATCACCATCGCCGGATTCGTGGCGCTGCTTTTCGTTGCCGGCGCGATCTTCGGCCAAACTCCGCCGCGGCCGCCGGCGTCCACCGAGGTCACCGCCGCCGAGAACGTCGCCCATGCACCGGCCATCATGGCGGAATCGATCACCTACGAGCTCAACGAGGTCACCGAGTCCCAGGTCGCCACCCAACCCACGACGTGGACTGCGACAAGCGCACCGGCCACCGCGATGGCGTACGCACACGCCTTCGCTGATCCGACTGTGTCGGATACGACATGGCTGACGGCTCTCGCTCGATTCACCAAAGAGGCGCCCGACGAGACCCTGGTGTCGGCACGGCCCCGGATCCCGCTGGTGATCACCGGTCCGACCAGCAGTCGCCTCGAGGAACGCGCCGGCACCCGCACGGCACACGTGATGGTTCCCACCCAGATCGGAAACATGCAGATCGTCCTCACCGCCGCCGACCACGGGACACGGTGGGCAATCACGACTCCGCCCACTCTGAGCCTGAGCGTGGCCGAGAGCAGCACTGCGACGTCTCCCCCACCCGCCACACCAACCCTCACCACCCCGAACGTGACAACGCCAGCGACATCCGAACTCGGTCTGCCGATATCGAGCCGCGCCGCTCCGTCGGCATCCGCCGACACCGCCGCCGGGAATCCCTTCCCGGAGCCGGTCCCCGGCCCGATTCCCATCCCGGAGCTCGACACCCCGATCCCCGGGGAACGATGACCATCGTCGGCGCGGCGCGCGTCCTGATGCTCACCGGTGCTGCGGCCGTTGTCCTCGGGACTGCGGCGTGCGCCCCGGCACCGGTTATCGCGAAGGACCCGTGTCGGTCCGTTCCCAGCGACAACGCCGGGATGGGCTCGGGTACGCGGGATCTGGCACTGCGCCCGTCCGGACCGATCCGCATGCCGGTCGAGCCCGGAACAACCACGTACACCTCGCCGTTTGGTGCGCGCTGGGGGGCCGCTCACCTCGGGGTGGATCTGGCCGGACCCGTCGCTACGAAGATTCTCGCCGCGCTCGACGGTCGGGTGGTCGCCGCGGGATCGGCCGCCGGTTTCGGGAACTGGATCGTCATCGACTCCAATGTCGACGGCAAACCAGTCTCGACGGTCTACGGGCACATGTTCGACGACGGCCTGCGGGTCGCGGCGGGTGATGTGGTGGCTGCCGGGGAGCACATCGGCGATATCGGCAATGCGGGCGAATCCACAGGACCACATTTGCACTTCGAATACTGGCAGGGCGGTCGGTTGCAGGGCGGTGTGGCGATCGACCCGCTGACCGTCCTTCCGGGTATCGCCGACCAATCAGGAACCAGCGGTGATGCTCTCGACCTCCACCGCGACGCGAACATCGAACTCATGGCCTCGGTCCGATCGGCCTCCGACTGCACCGGATTCGGAGCGCCCGGCGTCGGGGAGCTCGCATTTCGTGCTGTGCCAGCCGAGTTCGAGCGGTGGATCAGGCGCGCGGGCGCGGTATGTCCCGAGATCGATTCGCCGTTGATCGCAGCGCAGCTCGAGCAGGAGAACGGATTCCGCCACGGTCCGAGCGCGCCGGTCTCCGCGACCGGTGCGACGGGTCCGGCACAGTTCATGCCCGGCACATGGAGCACATGGGGCAAGGACTATGACGGCGACGGCACGGCGGATCCGAACTCGATCGGGGATGCGGTGATGTCGCAAGCGCACTACATGTGTGCGCTCTACCAGGAGGTTTCCTCCATTCCAGGGGACGCGATCGGCTTGACTCTGGCCGCGTACAACGCTGGGCTCGGCGCGGTCCAGGTTCACCGGGGAATCCCGCCCTACGCCGAGACACAGCACTACGTCGCGAAAATCACCAATGCCCGTGGGAAATTCGTCAACCCCAACTCTCGCGGCCGTTTCGTCCCGAGTGGCGAACGGGGCGGTCAGATCGTCACGGCTGCACGTGACTACCTCGGTACTCCGTACGTGTGGGGCGGCGGCGGAACCGCGGGGCCGTCCCGTGGTGGGTTCGACTGCTCGGGCCTGACCTCGTATGCCGTGCACGCTGCCAGCGCCGGGAAGGTGACACTTCCCCGCACCTCGGAGCAGCAGTGGTCCGTGGGCATCGAGATCCCTATCGATCAAGCCCGGCCGGGTGATCTCGTGTTCGGCGATTGGGGACCGAACGGGCCCGGCCACGTGGGCATCTACTCGGGAGCAGGACAGATGGTCCACGCACCCACAACCGGAGACGTGGTCGAAGAAGCCCCCATCCGGACCGGAATGAGGGCTCGACGAGTGATGTGAGAAATGCGTCATCAATGCTGCCGGGCAGCGCTTTTCGGAAAGGGACGGTAGAGGCTATGAGGGTTCGCATGCTGACGCTGATGGCCGTGCTCGCCGCAGTGGTGGGCCTTGTGGCCTACTCCAGTTCACGGAGCAGCGACCGTGTGGACCCGTCGGAGGGTACAACCACGACCACCCCGGCGGCCGTTGGCACCCCGGCCACCCCGATCCCGGTGCCGACCGACGCGGCGATCACCGAACCGCCGGCGGCGTCCCGAGCCGCCGAGGACGCAGCGCGTGAAGGGCTCACCGTGGCCTTCACCTGGTTTCCCGCTACCGACGCGACACGGAACGAGGCGTATGGGCGAGCCCGCCGCTGGCTGACCGACGCCCTTGCCGGCCGCATGGTGATGAATGCGACGACCGAACGCGGTCCGGGTGTGCGGTGGACGCACTGGGCGCAGCAGCAAACCAAGATCGTGGCCGAAGTCAGCATCGAATGCTCCGGATGCCCCGCGGACACCGACGACGTCGTCCGGCGGGTGGCCACCATCAAGCAGACCGCAATCTCGGGCGACCGCGCGACCGCGGTCACCCCCGACACCACGGTGTGGGTCGCCGTCGTTCGAGAACGCGATCGCTGGCTCATCGACGATGTCCGCTACTGACTACGGAGAACTTATGAACCGCAAGAGCATTGTCACGTCCCTGATTGCGATCGGCGTGATCGGTGGTCTCGTCGGCCTGACCGTATGCAACAGGGATCGGACGATCACCGAGTCGACGACGAGTACTCGAACCACGACCACCTCACCAACCGATGTCACAGCCTTCAGCGAGGACGACTTCGGTGCCAGCGTCGTACGCGGGTTCGCCGACACCATCGTCGCGACCGTCGAAGAACGCGGAGGTACCCCCGAGCAAGCCGTCGCGGCGTTGGTGGCCAGCAACGCCGAAACAGGCTGGAGAAGCGCTCTCCCCTTCAGCCCACAGGGAGGCATCCGGGACATCTTCGGGTGGCGTTATACCCTTCCGGCCTCAGCAGAGTCGTGGGAGGCCGCGGCCGAGGCCACACAGGTCTTCATGGACGTCGCCGCCACGGTGCGGGTCGATCCCGCGGACCCGGCCGCCTACGCCCTTGCGGTCCAGCGCGCCGATCCGCGTGGATACATCACCGAGGAACGGCTGCTGAAATCGGGAAGGACCCCCGAAGAGCACTACTCCGCTGCACTCCCCCGGGCTCAGTCGGCCTACGAGAAGCTGCGTCCTCCCTCCTGACGGTCGCCGAGGTCCTCCGACGGGTCGGAGCGTCCCCAGGAATCACCGGTCACCACCCGTTAGGTTGCAGCAATGAACAGTCTTCGGGGAGGCGCTGCCGTCATCACCGGCGCAGCATCGGGCATCGGCCGCGAGCTGGCACTACTACTGTCCGAAGCCGGGGTTCCGTTGGCACTCGGCGACATCAACGGTGACGAGCTGGACCACACGGTGCAGCTCTGTTCGGCCGGTCGTTCGACTCCCGTCTCATCCGCCGTGGTGGACGTACGGGATGAATCATCGGTCGGGGACTTAGCCGACCACACCAGCACCGCCCACGGCCGCATCCGGTCGGTGTTCAATGTTGCTGGAATACTTCACTCCGGCAACATCATCGATACTCCCATCGAGTCCTACGAGCACGTCCTTGCAACGAACTTCTTCGGAGTCGTCCACGGCACGAAGGCATTTCTGCCGCACATTCTCGCCGGCGGCGGCGGGCATGTCGTCAACGTCTCGTCGGCGTTCGGCCTTGTGGCCGTGCCCGGCTATTCCGCCTACAACGCATCGAAGTTCGCCGTCCGGGGATTCACCGACGCGCTTCGTCAGGAGATGCTGATCGCCGGCCACCCGGTGCAGGTAACCTGTGCGTACCCCGGGGGCGTCAAGACCTCGATTGCCCGTACCGCGCTCCACACCGACAAGGTCGACTCCGACGCGCTCGCGCGGTCGTTCGACGAGTGGATCGCCCGAACCGATCCGCGGGTGGCCGCCGAGAAAATCCTTGCCGGTGCCGCTGGCGGGCGCGCCAAGGTCCTGATCGGGAACGACGCCCGGTTCGTCGACTTCTTCTCTCGCATCGTGGGAACACGACACCACAGGCCGTTGGCCGCCGCCCTGCGGAGAAGACAGATGTGATAGTCATTCCTTAGGTACATCCAGTCTCGGGGGGGAAGAGATGGCCAATCCATGGCTTTTGATCAGTGCATTTGGTGGGGCCGAACCCACCCTCATCGGACAGGGGAATCAGCCCAAGTCCTTCATTCCGCTCGATCGTGTCTTCCGAAGTCGACACACCGCCAGCACCGCGATGCTCGAAGTCCAGCAGCTTGTTCTCGACATGATCAATCGCCCGTCTCCGATCGACCACACGGCCACGTCGGGGTCACGGATGGTTGCTATGCCTCTTCTGAACTCGGAGAGACGGTTGCACGGGCTGCACCTGTGGCGCGGCCGCGTCGACGAGACCCCGCCCGATCGTGATCCCGTCGGAGCCTGGCATTTCAACCTCACGTTAGGACAGGCATCCGGTTCCGATGACCTCTTCGATCTGTACCGAGTCGCAGAGGAGGACCGTCGATCCACCGTCGCCCAGGCCGGCGCCTTCACCCGGTTGAAGACCAACCTCGACGAGGGCGAGGCTCTGGCGAAGATCCTCCGGTCCGAACCCGGCACCGAACATCAGGCTGTGTGGACGGTCGTCCGAGACGACGGGGAAGAACGCGCGGCACATTTCTCCTGCCGGATGCTCCGTGAGGGTGAGCACGTGATCCTCCGCGGCCTCACCCACGACATCGGTCCGGCCGCGTCTGCTCGCGTCGCAGCCCAAGCTCCGGTCGTTCTCGAGCACCGGATCGTTGAGACGAAGCTGCGTCCCGGCGAACATCTCGCGTATGTCGATCTCAGGCGCTTGCAGCTCGTCAAATGGCGTGGTGAGCCGATGCCGGGGATCGCATGGGAGAACCTGCCGGGACAGCCCACTCCCGGAATACATCCGGACGACGTATCGATCGCGCGACGAATGGTGGACGACCTCGCACACCGTTCCACGTCCGGCGAGATTCGCTTTCGAGCACTCGACGGGACCTGGAGACTCGTCCACCTCGAGGTCTCGTTGATGATGTTCGATCAGCACACGACCGGTGGGCTTGTCACCGCGAGATTCGCTGAGTAGCAGCACTCTTCGTGCACATACTTGGGACGAGTTACATCCACTCGAACGCAATGCCAGGAACATCCGAAGAGTGGGCAAGTTGCTGTTGCGGCACGAGCGCCTCGATGCATAGGGTTCTATGCGCGTGCCCAGTTATCCAGGGAATCCTGCGGTCTGTGCCATCTCCGGACCGCTTGTAGCGCGATGCCTACTTCGGCGTACCCACATTCCCTGGACCAGGAGACGAATGACAAAGGTGGCACCGCATCAACCGAGTCGACTGCGGCCGAACCGTATTCGCCTCAGCCGCTCCGTGAGCGCGGAAGGATTACGCCGGGGCGCCCAGCGGCCGGTTACGCACTCGTTCGTAGCTCGCCCGCAGCTCCGCTTCCGAGATCCCGAGTGCCGCCGACAACCGGCGCGCGGCGTTGTCGGAGAGCGAGATCTCGCCGCGCTCGACACTGCCCACTATCCGGGTGGTAACCCCCGCCGCGGCCCCGAGTTGGGGTTGAGTCATTCCCCTGAGAACACGCCAGTCGCCCGGGTACCGCTCCTCCTCCGGGACCTTGACCAGGTCTGCCACGGCGAGGTCGAGGAGGTCCGCCACCTTGGCCAGCAGGTCGACTTGGGGGGACGACTCGCCCAGTTCCCACTTCCGGATGGTGCCCGGATTCATGCCCGCGCTCCTGGCGAGTTCGGCTTGGGAGAGACCCCGAGCTCGCCGCGCGTTCGACAACGCCTGGGGCTGGAAGCCCCGCATCACTCGTCTGCTCACAGAGCCCCTGCCAGGTACGTCTTCATCGCTAGACACTGTGCAATCTCCTCGATACGATGCGCACACGATAATGTCTACAGAATGATGGTTTTAGAATCACAAAAAGGGGGGGTGACGGGTTCTGAGAAGTGAAAGGTCCCCCGGCTGTTGGTAGCAGCCAGGGGACCGTCGACCAACCGATCGTTAGCAGCAATCGGTAAGCCACGAGGTCGCAGGGTTAGCAGCCCCACGGCCTCCTTGCAGTTGGAGACCTGCATTGAACACGTTAGTTGGCGCAGCACGCCTGCGCCTAGCCCCTGCTCGATCCCGAGGGGACGCATCACGAGTCGAACTCTCCGACCGGGTCCCCCCAGGACCCGTTCGGGACATCCTCTCCGCCCACATCCCAGCCGACGACACGAGGGCCTGCGCGTGCTGCGGGTTCGAGTACACCTTGGAAAAGCCTCTGTGCCCGCTCGTCGCCGCGACTCTCCGGAGACTCGTCGTCACGACGCCGACGAACCCCCTCTTGACGCTGACGCCCGGTCGCCTGCACCGAATCTCACGCGAACACACGGGAACAGGCCGCTGCCGCAGATGCGGATTCGTCTACTCGTCAGAGGTCCGAACGTGCCCGACCGCGCGCCGCATCACGGCAGAGCTGGAGCGACGCGGGCTCGAGCCGTTGAGTCGACCCGATAGAGCAGTCGGGCTTTGTGCAGGCCGCAGCAATCTGTGGGAGGCGACCGAGACGGACCCGGCGCACTGGCGACGCGCGATGGCCGCATGCCGCGCATGTCCTCTGCTCGCACAGTGCGAAGAGCGAGTCGAGGAACTCGTCACCCAGAAGACCCCTCCCAGGATGGCAGTAGCCGCTGGAATGCTCTTCAATGTCCGCGGTGAAGTTGTTCCCGCCGACAAGGTGATGCAGTACGCGATCAGTCGTGGGCACGTCGCCAAGCTGCGGCCGGGGACCGGTCGTCGACGTGTTCCCTCAGCGGTGGTCGCATGACCGTGACCGCCATAGACCGCGACGGCCGTCGATGGGCCCTCATTGCCATCGACGGTGAGCTACGTGCACGTCTGGTGCACGGCTCGGCAACGCCGGCACACCTGGAACTATCCGAGCTCATCAATACGTTCGGACCGCTTGTCCTTTCCCCCACTCGTCGTGCTGACACCGTCGGTTACGCCGCGTTCATCGACACCGTCGATCTCGTTGCATCCGACCCCGCCACAGCCTCGGTCGAATCCATCGACCAGGTGGCTCGATTCGCACGCTCGATTGTCCTTCCGGGCAGGCACGCGCGCTGACGCCGCGGCGCGCGGTTGCCGCCGCGCGCTGCCGGTGATCACCGACTGACCGCGACGAGCTGAACGGTGTTCCAGCGCACCGATAGCGGAGGGAGTACACAGCACCGAGTGACCGACTGAGCAGCCTCGATACAGGATCCAACTTCACAGCGCAGACCCAGAGACACAGACTCCGAAGGGGTTCGGTCGAATCCCAGGGGGAAGACCCGCCAAGGTCTTCCCCGCCTCGGAGCGGTCGACTCGCCGACGATCACGCTCCTGGGTGGGTGACGGAAGCGCCAACTTCCGACACTCGAACTGCATTCCCCGAAGGGACTTACCGTGCCAGGTACGTCTCAGGGTAGCGCATACCCTGTTTCCTGCTCTATCAGAACATCATTCAACCCGGATGTGTCGCCCGAAACCAACAGTGACACCTCCTCCTCCTCCTCGATTCTCGGGCCCGACGACGGTGCGTCCCCGGGTCCCGCGGCGGATCTCCAAGTCGACAGCGATTCCACCGATACCGACGAAGCCGCGGTTACCGCCCTTCTCGCAACCCAACCCACAAAGTCGCGATCGTTCTCCCGGCCGATCGACGACGGCGTTGCCGCCCGAGTACCGACGTGGCAAAGCCGCGCGCGATGGCTGGCCATGTGCGAGTGGGTCGCCATGAACACCGATCGGGGGCGTACGGCATTGCGCCGGTACGAAATTGCACTGTCGACGTTCCTTGCCACCTGTGCGGCACACGCGGCCGTCGCCGAATCGAGTACCGGGCGACGGGTAACCGCAAGCCTGGCAACCCTTCAGACCCGTTCGGGACTGTCGAAGGATGCGCTGCGACGAGGCCGCAGGGTGATGCGCGAGCTCGAGTTCGGTGTCGAGTTGGCACGCGGGAAACTACTCGACCGGATCGAGCGTGAGGCCGCGGCCCGCCTGCACGAAGAGAGCCAGGGCGTACGCCCGGACCGCCCCCAGCGCGGCGCAGCAAGCGTATGGGCGCTGTCGTCCCCATTGTGGGCAGTCGAGGCAATGCCCGAACCCGAACCTCGCAGGCGGCCCTCACGCCGACGACACCGCACCGCGATACGGCGGCCGGTACCGACAGCGTCCCGCCCCTGCTCCGCACCCCAATCCTTCAGGGCTTCTTCCAGACGTGGATCTTCCGTTGGGAAGAACTCACCAACGCGCGAGCGCGCGGGCTCAGGAACATCGACAGTGTCTCCTCGCTCGATCAATCTCCAGCGGGCAGCGGCCGTTCTCATCGATCGAATCCCCGCACTGCGGTCGGTGGTCGGATCCGATCCCGCACTGTCGACCGGGCGCCACCGGCACGTCGGGGTTGTGTGCGACCTGCTCGTACACGTCGGGATCGACACCAGCCGATGGACCGGGATCGACATCGTCGACGCCCTCAACCGGAGCGCGGCGCAGCGCGGCTGGACATGGCCGACGTCCGCGGCCATGAGCTCGCCCCTCGGGCTGCTGAAGTGGCGACTGAGTCGGATCGATTGGTCCGGTCCGTCGCCGACGCAGAACGCGACCGCCGGCCGCGGCTGCGATGGTGAATCGCCCGCCGACATCGCCGACCGCCTGGTCAAGGCTCGGCGGGCAGAGATTGCCGCCTTCAATTCGTCGACGCGGACCGCTCCCCCTGCCTCGGCAGAGCACCGGAAGGCGATGCGGGAGGCCTTCATCCAGGCTCAGACGCGGCGGCGCCATTCGACCGTCGCAGGGGTCAGTTCCGGCACGCAGACAGCGCGGCAGAGTTGCCCTATGAATATCCCCGCCATCGTTCGGGATTCTCCCCTCGATCGCTGATGGCCACTGCGGCACGCGTCCTCGCCAGCCGATAGCCCCGCAACCTCGCGGTCGTCGGCTCCTGCGAGTCCCGAAACACGCAGAATACCGCTGGTCAGAGTGCATAAACGGATCCGCAGGAAGGGGAGCACCCCCCTTGGGGAAAACGCCGTAGTAGGTGAATGTAAGCACCCACGTGTTCCTTCCGGTCATCGAGGTGCCCATGCCCGCCAGACGTTCGAGATCCCGCCGCACGGTCGCACTGATCGCCACCGCGACCGTCGCCGGCAGCGGCGTCACGCTCACCGCGCCCACGATCGCCAACGCAACCCCGGCCAGCTGTGCAGCCACGTTCAACCTGTTCATCCCGGGCACCTGGGAGACCGACGAGAACGCCGACCCCGCCCAGCCGGTGGGAATGCTCAAACCCGTTGCAGACGCGCTCAAGAGCGAGCACGGCAGCCGGGCACAGGTGTACACGCTGCCGTACATGGCACGAGCATTCGACAACGGGCACACCTACGCCGACAGCAAAGCCGACGCCGTCTCCAAAGCCACGCAGGTGCTCACGAACATCGCGAACTCCTGCCCGAACACGAAGTTCACGATCGTCGGCTATTCGCAGGGCGCCGACGCCGCGGGCGACATCGCGTCCGACATCGGCAACGGCAACGGCCCCGTCGACCCCGACCGGGTGCTCGCCGTCGGTCTCCTCGCCGATCCCGCTGCCGGAACCACAGGGTCGGCGACCGTCGGACCCCGTACCTCGGGACACGGCATCGCCGGCCCCCGCCCGCACGGGATGGGCGCACTCTCCGGCCGCGTCGCCTCGATCTGCGACCCGGGCGACCTGTACTGCTCGATCGAGAAGGGATCGAGCCCGCTCCTCGGCTCCCTCGGCTCGATCCTGAGCAAGACCCCCAGCACCAGCGACACCACCACAGCCGACGGCCACAGCCCGCTCGCCACCGCACTGACCTCGGACTTCTCCGACGCCGACCTGCCCGCCCTCGGATCGAACACGACAGCCCTCGGCCAACTGCTCGCCGCACCGACCGTCGACATCCGACAGGTCGCCGCGACCGCGACATCGATCGCGAATACCATTGCGGCACTGACAGACCTGATCGACTCCGGCGCCGCCAACCCGGCCGCGAACAGTCAGCTCGCAGCCGCACCACTCGACTCCGCCGAACACAACGCCTCCGACGTCCTCACCCGGGCAACGCAATCCGACCTCGACCAAGCGCTCCGCACCGCCACCGACCTCGCCGAAACCGCCACCGCACTGACCGGTGGTGACCCGCTGCACCTATCATCGACCGCTCCGGAGATGCAGACCCTCGCGGCGACCGCACACACCCTCAACACGCAGATCGCGCCGCTCGCCTCAACCCCCACCAACGCACTCGCCTCGGCCACCGGCGTGCTGTCGGTCCTCAAGCCGACGGTGGTGGTCAACCAGATCCTGGGCGTCGTCACCGGTGTGACCGCACTCGACATGCCCGGCATCCTCACCAATCTGACCCTGCTGCCGCAGAAGGTCGCCGCGCTCGACGCCCACGGCGCGCACCAGATCGCCGGCGAGCTGAACAACCAGTTCGCCCCGCTGGTGAAGATGGCCGCCGCCGTCGACCTGCACTGGGTCTCGCAGGTGCTGGCGATCATCCCCGATCCCTCCGGCGCCACCCAGATCGCGGCACTCGTCGCCTCGATCCTGGCAAACGTCGACGTCATCCGCCTGGCCAACCTCGTCGGTCAGATCCAGGAGATCGCCTGGTCGGCCGTCGAGAAACTGCTGCCCCCACCCGGGCAACACCCCGATCCGCTCGGCGCCGGCGCGGCCATGACCGGCCTCGTCCCGGTCGGCCTGGACCTCGCATCCGTGGCGACGACCATGCTGACCGGCACGGCCACCAAGACCCCACCCGAACTGCTGGGCAAGCACGCAAACACGGTGTCTACCACCATTACCGACCAAGCCGAGACCCTCGACCTGCCGCAGCTGTCGAACTTGCTGCTCGAACTCTCCCGGTCACAGGGTGCCGAGGATCTCGCCGCCCTGGTCGGCGAAGGACTGGGCGCCGTGAGCTTTTTCACCTCCGGTGCCCACACCAACTACAACGCTCTCGTCGTCGACAACGCCGGCCGCAACGCCATCGAGTGGCTCTCGGATTGGCTCAACCTTCAGATCGGACGTGCCCTATGAGCCCCCGGGCCCACAACCCCGCCGCGCGCTGGACCTGGTGCACCACATGCCAACACCGCGGCTACCACACCCGCAGCGACGCGAAAACCGTCCGCAAACGCCACCCCGGCGAAAAGGGCATGGCCGTGTACCCCTGCCCTCATACCCCGGGCCTGTTCCACCTCGGCCACCGCCCCGACGCACTCAGTAGAGGAACGATCGACCGGGATCGCCTGCGGGTGCAGACCATACAGGACGCCGGCATTAGACGACCAGGACACATCCGCTCGCAATGACCACAGGCGACGCCGCTTTCCCTACGGCGCGTCCAGCGTGCACCATCACTGAGCCACGGCACGTCAGCAGGAAGCGCGTGAGGAATACACCGCCGTTGATGCGTCACCCCAGGAGAGTGTGGGCATCGCCGCGGAACCCCACCGATCCGATCTTCCCGTGCAACGCTGCACCATCGGCCACCGTGAACGACTTCGACATCCAACTCTGTCCCTGCAGCCACTACCTCGCGATTTGCCGGAAGTACCACTCGACCAAAGTAACTCGTGCTGTCCCGGCCTCGACTCGACCGGTCGAGGCCGTGCCCGGCTACGCGCGAGCGCTTCGATGAATCAAGGACGCAGAGCGATGACCTCGTCGTCGAGAAATCCCCTCAGCCCGACGCTGAAGACATCGTTGTCGTCACCGGCGACCATATGGCCGGCCCCGGACACATCGACCAATTTCGCGGTGGGGATCAGCTCCAGCAACTCCTGGGCACCTGCCTCGCTGACCACATTCGATTGCTTGCCACGAACGAGCATCGTGGGAACGGTGACCGCGGCGGCGGCATCCCGAGCGCGTTCGTAGCGCACGATCGAGTCCGCTTGCCTGGTAGGTTCGTCGCCCTGGCGAAGGAACCCCGGGTCCCAATGCCAGAACCAGCGACCATCACGCAGACGCAGGTTCTTGCGCAGCCCGTCCGGGTTGGGCTTGCGGACCCGGTTCGGGGTATACGCCGCGATCGCCGCCGCAGCGTCGTCGAGGCTCGCGAAGCCGTCGAGGCCACTGCGCATGAAGGCCATGATTTCCGCCGTACCGCTGGTTTCGACCCTCGGTGCGATATCGACCAGGACGAGACCGCGAGCGAGATCCGGGTTCTCCCCTTGCCCGATCAACGATGTCATCCCGCCCATCGAGGCCCCGACGAGTACCGGCTTCTCCCCCAACTCGGCGACGATCGAGGTCAGGTCGGCGACCAACGCATCGATACCGTAATCCCCGTCCGGCGCCCACTGGCTCTCTCCATGCCCGCGTGCGTCCACCGCGACGGCGGACCACCCGCCCATCGCGAGGTTGCGCCCGGTGTTCCGCCAGGAATGTCGGGTTTGCCCACCGCCGTGCAGGAGCAGGACCACGCCTTTCCTGTCGACACCGGATCCGCCGACCCCCTGCGACGGTGGATCCCACCGGTCGGCGGCCAGTGCGACCCCGGCGCCACGGAATTCGGTCTGTGTGACCCTGGGATTCATCAAATTCCTCACCAAACATTATCGAGTCGAGCATTCTCCACCATGGTGCACCATAGGGTGAACAATGGTTCACCCCGCACTCGGTACACAGGTCCCTTCCGGTCGTTTGCCCAACGAAGGCCCGGACTGCAGAAGTCGCCGTGCTCGGAGCGCCTGTCGCTCCGGCCTGCCTGGTGGATGGGCAGCGGCGGCGGCATCGTCGAAGGCCGCACGCCGTCGGATTTGTTCCGGCGGCGCATTGCTATGTTCCATGCCTGCACACACCCGGCCTGTTCCACCTCGGCCACCGTCCCCATGTGCTGAGCAACGGAGATATCGGCAGGACTCGTCTGCGGTCACAGGCCATACAGGACGCCGCCGGTAGATGACCAGGACACATCCGCTCGCAGTGAACACACGCGACGCCGCAGCGGAGCGGTACAGGGGCAACTCCCACGAGGACACTTCCCTTGAGGTTTCCCGGATTCCTTTGGCAGCCTGTTGTTTCAGCTTCTTCTCATCGGTGTCGGTGGCGGAAGCAATCACAGACCACAGCGGACACGCCGCCGGTGACGGTTCCCGGGCACAACGCCTGCGCCCTGCTCGACGTCGATGTCCTGACCGCCAGCGGATTCAGTGACCGAACCGCGCAGTCCCCCGGCGCCCCTGAATCGACCACGCACGGCGCCGTCCTCGCCACCTACGCGTGCGGCAACTCCGACAGCAGCGTCATCGTCGGGATCGACCTGCACAACAGCCCGGAGTCGGCCCGCCAGGCCGCCGACTACAACACCAGCGACGACCAGAGGTTCCTGATCGACAGCGGCACCCGGGTTCCCTTCGACACCACCCGAGGCGGCGCGACGATCATCAACACCGAACCCGGCGTCTCCCGCATGAATTGGTCCAACGGCCCCTACACGGTCCTGCTCGAGGTCATGTCGGACCCTGGCGTCCCCGGCCTGCCCGCCACGCATCCTCACGAGATCATCGACACCATAGTCACCACAATTGTCGAGCGCGCCGACGCACGCCTTACCAGCAGCAGCTGGTGCGCCCGGCAAACACCTGATCACTGCCCCTCGGCGTTGAAGACCTGCTCCCACGGCGCGGGGGTCGAGCGTGGCGGGAGTGCGGTAGACCGGCCGCTGGTTGGCCAGCTCGGCTTCGCCCAGAGACGTTGGAGGGACCAGGAAAGAAACCGTCCTGCTACCCTGAAGATGATTCATCTTGAATCAAGGAGGTGGGTAAATGAGCACCATGGACATCACCCGTGATCGGGCAGCTGCTGAGCTGGACGAGGTCGCCGCCCGATTGCGCCTGGACAACCGTGCGCTGCTGCGGGTCGTGGCGCGCGCTCACAAGGCCGGGATGCGGCAACGTGCGATCGAGAAGCATCTCGACGTCTCCCAGGCCACCGTGTACCGATTGCTGCGTCAGACCGCCGAGAACCCCAAGATGCTCGAGCCCACCCCGGCCGAGATCATCGATCAGCGCACCGCCGGGCAGATCAGCACCGAGCAGATGATGAAGGAGCTGCTGAACTGGAACTTCACCTTCGGCACCGTCCCGAAAGTCGGTGGTGTCGCCACCGACGCGTACGAACCCGGCAGCTGGGACGAGGTCGAGCGCGCCTTCTACCGCGGCCAGCTCACCGAAGACGAACTCGCCCGGCTGATGGACAAGAACAAAGACAAGCTCGAACAGTCGGCGCGTTCTGCGTGAGTGATTTCCCCTCGTCGCGCGAGGCGGTCGGTCGCCGCGCAACTCGCCGACCTGTCCGCACCCGACGCACCACTGAACACCGACTCACCACGCAACACCACCCGGCTGTATGCCGTCTCGGTCCGCCGACGGGTGTTCCGCAAGACCGTCATCGACCGGTACCTCGACTCGACACCCATGCCACCACGGGAGGGTCGCTCGGCGCTGATCACCGCCGGACCGCCCGGGGCGGGCAAGTCCACCCTGCTCAGCCGGCAGATCGCGGATCTGCAGGACTATCGACGTCTCGACGCCGACGAGGTCAAAGACCATCTGATCCGCCAGGCCGTCACCGACGGAATCTACGGAGACCTGCTCGAGCGGCCCCTCGCGGACGGCCACCCGATCGCGCCACGCGAGCTCGCCGCGTTGGTCCATCACGAGTCGACCGCGCTGATCGATCAGATTCGCCGAATCTGCACCGACCGGCAAGAGAACGTACTCATCGAAGGCACGAGGCGTGGGCGACCTACACCCGGAGGCTGGCAGCGAGCGTGTGAGCCTCGCCGATCAGGCGCGGGTGCCCTCCGCCGGACCGGACACCACCAGCGTCGCAAGGTCCTCGGTGACGTCGACGAACCGGTGTGGCAGACCCGCCGGGACGAACAGCACCGCTCCGGTGGGCGCCGGGATCGAGCCGGTGGGTGTCCACAGGGTCGCGCTGCCCGCGGTGACGACGTAGATCTCGTCTTCCCGGTGGGGTTGTTGCCCGTCGGCGGCGCCGGCCGGGATCGAGTACGTGCCCACACTCAGATCGGCGCGCCGCAGGTGTTCGACGTAGTGGGTGCTGGGGCCGGCGTCGAACCGGCCGGCGTGCTCGAGTCGCCGGGCCGGTTCGACGCGCACCGCGCGCCCCGACACGGTGATGCCGTCCTCGGGTGTGCCGATCTCCACCCCGATCTCGCTGGGGCGCCCCATGTCGGTGCCCTGGTGCACGACGAGCCGGTCCCCCGGGTGCGCCATCCCGAGATGACGGAGGTACCCGCCGAGGGCGGCCGCGGCCGATCCGGTGGCGGGATCCTCGACGACGCCGCCGACCGGGAATGGGTTGCGGCTGTGGATCTCCCGCGGTGAGGCGTACCAGAACAACTGGGCGGTCATCGCTCCCAGTCCGGTCAGCACGGCGCGGAGCGCGTCGAAGTCGTAGTCGAGGCGGGCCAGTCGGTCGCGGGTTGCGACGGCAAGCACCAGGTGACGCGACCCCGCGTCGGACACGACCGCGGGGAACCGTGGATCGACGTCCTCCGGGGCCCACCGCAACGCGGTCAGCGCGTCCGCGACGACGTCGTCGGACAGGGCGGTGATCGTCGGGGGCACCGAGGTGAACGAGGCGTGCAGGCCGTCGGTGCGATGGTCGATCCGCACCGGCACCCGGCCCGCCGCGGTGAGCATGACCATCTCGTCGTCGCCGTGGTGTTCGGCCAGGGCGATCGCGGTGGCGATCGTGGCGTGCCCGCAGAACGGCACTTCGACTTCGGGGGAGAAGTATCGGATGCGGTAGGTGTGCGGTGCGTCGCCGTCGGTGACGAAGGCGGTTTCCGATGCGCCGACCTCGCGTGCCACCGTGAGCATTTCGCGGTCGGACAGTTCCCGGGCGTCGAGCACCACCCCGGCCGGATTGCCGCCTCCGGCGCTCACGGCGAACGCCTCGTACAGCTCCACTCGCGCCATCCGTGTCCTCTCTCCATTCTCGTAGTCTCGTCGGTCCGGTTCAGCCGCGGACGAACGGATCGAACACCAGGATCGCGAGGCCGAAACCGCACATGACACCGCTCATGATGATGGCGATCCACCGCGCCGGCCTCGGACCGAGCCTGCCGATCTCCGCGGCGAACAGCGCCACCGTCAACAACCATGCTGCCGCGAACGCCACGAGGAACAGGCAGTGTCCCACCAGGGTCCGGTAGTCGACATCCGGGCCGGCGAAGGCCGGGATGACGGTGACAAACACCACCAGGGTCTTGGGGTTGGTGGTATCGATGAGGAATCCGCGGCGGAATCGCCGTGTCGGTGCCAGTACCCCACGTCGGGACTCAGCGCTGTCCCAAATCTCGTCCTCGCCACTGTCGGGGACCCGGACAGCACTGCGTAGAGAGGTGAGTCCGATGAAGATCAGATAGATCCCGCCGATGATGCGCAGTGCGGCGAGGGCCGCCGGTGCGGCGACGAGTAGCGCAGCGAGACCGGCGCAGGCGGCGACCGTGAAGACGAGCATCCCGGTCAGGGCGCCCAACGCGGTGGCGACTGCGTCGGCGCGGGACCGCAGTGCCGCAGCGGCAACCGCCAGGCTGTCCGGCCCGGGCGTCATCACCATGAAGGCCACCGCGGCGACGAAAGCAGCAGCCATCACGCACCTTCCCGATCTTCGGGATCACCGTTCACAGTCCACCGGCCACGCGATTGTGGTGGCGGTGAGATACGAAGTCTTCACCGGCCGCGAACCCAGCCGCGGCGGCGATCTCGCTGGTGGCAGCGACACCAACGTGGGGTATGCGGTCCGCAACCCGTCGAGGCCGTCCCGGATCTCCTGCAGCAGCGTGAATTTCCGTGTCGGTGCTGCCGGGTGCCATGCCGACGACACGAATGTCCCGGTGCCAGTTCGTGTCCCCGGCCGCGGGTGATCGTCTCCACCGCAGCACTTGGATGCGGCGTATCCCCCGTACTCGCCGGGCACCCCCGGTGACTGCGGCGATGCTGCTGCCGGTGATCACCACACCGGGTAGTACGCGGTCGCGCGCCGGTAGCGAACCGCAGCCGCGGTCATCACCCACAACCCCGAAGACGTTGACATCGACGATGTCCCGGACCTGCGCTGCGGTCTCGGTGAGGACATCACCGAGCGGGCCGGTGATCCCGGCGTTGTTCACCAGCACCGTCACCTCCCCCGGGCTCTGCGCCGCCGTATCGACGCCTGTTTCTGCAGCGTCGGTGTCGGCGACGTCGATCTGGATGGCACGGACCCGGGGACCGCATTCGGCGACCAGGCGAATGGCAGCGTCGGTGTCTCGGGGGTAGGCGAAACCCACCTCGTGGCCCGCTCGGGCGCTGTGGCCCGGACGATCGCGGCACCACTCCACCGGCTACCGCCGGTGACGAGGAAGTGCCCGCTCATCGCCGGTTCACAACACACTGAAGCCGCTGGCCAGAGCGGAGCGTCCTGTCATTGCGAGCAGAACGGTCTCACCGTGTCCCCGGAGTACGGCCAATTCGGTTGCCACCGACAGCGCCTCCCGCAGTGCCCCGGCCGGGACGGATGCCGGGTGGCCGGTGGCCCGGGCCAGGTCGAGGCCGTGCACCACCAGTTCGAAGGTGCGGGTCGGCAGGTAGTGCGACAACAGCATGCCACCCACCACAGTGGTGACGAGCCGGTCGTCGGTCTGTGCCAGGGCCTGCAGGGCTCGGTCCCGCATTTCCGCCAGGGTTGCTGCGGGGTGGTCACCGAGTTCGGCGCCGGCCTGCTCACCACGCACTCGGACCGCCTCGGCGTCGACCTGCTCGGCGGCCAGGAGGTAGTAGTCGGCGGTGGACGGCACGCTCTGCTCGGCGGCGGGTCGGGCGAGATAGTCGACGACGGTGCTCAGCGCGCGGCCGATGTGGCCGACCAGCGAGCGCACCGTCCACTCCCCCAACGCCGGGTCGTCCCACTTCTCCGGAGGGACGGTGGCCGTCAACGCGACGACGTGGTCGGCGGCCACCCGGAAGCCGTCGAGCACTACCGGTCCGCATGGTTCGCCCGCAGGAACATGCTCAGTGACGAGCTCACCTTCCTTGATGGTCATGACGCCATGAAACCGTCTCGGCACCCGGCTCGACAGTGCCATTTCGCGAGGAATAGCTAGGTCCCTCGCGAAGTGGACCAGTGCCCGGACCGATCGAGCATCCGGTTGTAACCGATTGTCTCCAAATGCCTTCCAGCGTTCCATTCAAGCGAGGTTTCCTACGTCGTCCATCGGCAGGTCCCCGAGGTCATGAACCGGGCACACCACCGAATAGGAACGCCGCACGGTGCGATCACGACGCACCAGCATCCCGGTCGACGTCGATTCCCACCTCGTTCCGGCCGTGCTGGACAGGGAGATGAACGGCGCCGAAATGGCGCGCTAACTCGGCGTTTCCGAGATTTCGGTGACCAAAGCGGAAATACCAGCACCTCGACACCGGCGGCCGACGCTTCGACGAGCAACCCTCCGAGACCGCGGCCGACGGAACACGCTCGAGGAACGACAACTCCGCAGCGAGAACGACTCCAGCCGGCGTCGCCCAGATAGAACAGGTCGGGGCTCGCCTCGGTGAGAGCCCTGTGGGCGGGGTCCACCCTTCCCACGGTGCCTCACGGCACCACCATTCAGATGTCACCTATCCGCACATCAGTCCCAATCTCGGTGCAAATGAAAGGGGACACACGATTCGGGACGGTGCCCTCGAGTAGATGCCGAATCCGAACACGGCGACCACACACCGGTCGACGAGGTACCACTCGAAGACCAACGCGGTCGGTCGACGATCGGATCGCGCTCGTCACCGTGCTCGGGAGAGAAATCTGTCGAGCCCTCTCCGCACACCTACGGTGGGAACGGTGGTCGCGAACCATGCGGCCTCGACGGCAAGTCCCTCGTCGATGGACAGGTTGATACCGCGAGTGACCGCCGCAAGACAGGCATGCACCGCCGTCGACGCGTGTCGTTCGACACGTACCGCCAACTCCGACGCGGCGGCGAGCAACTCCGCCGCCGGAACAACACGGTTGACCAAGCCCATGTCGTGCGCACGGTAGGCATCGACGGCATCGCCCGTGAGGATCATCTCCAGGGCACGTTTGCGGCCGATATGACGCGGCAGTCGTTGCGATCCCCCGAAAGGCGGCGGAAAGCCCAACGAGATCTCGGGTTTGGCGAAGGTTGCGTGGTCGACAGCGACCGCGAGGTGCGCGGCTTCCACGACTTCGCATCCGCCGCCGTAGGCAAGGCCGTTGACCGCGGCGATGATCGGTTTCGGGAACTGCTCGATGCGCCGGGTCAGCCCTTGTCCACGGGTCACGATGTCCTGCAATGCAGGCACCGTGCCGGCGTCGATGCTCTGCGCCAAGCACATGATGTCGGCGCCGGCACTGAAGGCCCGATCCCCCGCTCCCATGAGGACGATCGAGCGGATCGACTCGTCGATGATGGCCTCGTCCAGCCACACCGACAACTCGTCGATGGTGGTGTAATCGAGTGCATTGAGTTTGTCCGGCCGGTCGATCGTGACCACCGCTGTCGAATCTAATTGGTGCACTTGGATACTCATCAGTGTTCTTTCTCGTGGAGGTCGTGACACACGGGTCGGCGCACAGATCACAGGGACAGGGTGTGGCAGGCCAGGCTGTAACGCTGGGTCTCCTGGAACTTGCGGCGCATCCGATGCAGGACGTGCCACGGCGTGCGCGCGATGTCGTAGGCGAGCTCGCGAGCCCGATCGAGAACCGGGCGGTCGCGGACGACCTCGGTCAGCAACCCGAGGGCGAGGGCTTCCTCGGCGGCGACGGTCCTACCGGTCAGGACGAGTTCCCGTGCGCGGGTGGAGCCCACGCATTCGGCCAGCGGACCGTAGACGACGGGGAACCCGCGGCGCTCGGGATGGGAGAACGTCGTGCGGTCGGTGCCGAGCCGGATGTCGGCGAGCACCGCCAGATCCGCTCCCCCCGCCACGGCCGGTCCGTCGAGCGCGGCGATCACCGGCACCGGGTGCGCCGCGACGGCGACATTCATCCGATCGGAGGAGGCCCACAGACTGTCCTCGTCGATACGGTCGAATTCGGTGAGGTCGAAGCCAGCGCAGAAGACGTCTCCGCGGCCGGTCAGGATCACCACACGGGCATCGGCGGCCAGGGCCTCGAAGGCGTGGGCGAGCTCGAGTCGCATCGCGTGCGACAGGGCGTTCTTCTTCTGCGGACGGTTCAGCGTCACGACGGCCACACCGTGCTCGTCGACCGCCGTGGTGTCCACCTCGACAAGAGGATTGCTCATCGCTTGCTCCTTCGTGGTCAGGGGCGGGGCACCCCGATGGGATTGGGCAGAGGGACGGCCCCGGTGTCGAACAGACGCCGGCTGATCGGGGCGGCGACAGCGATGATCTCCTCGATCCCCGTCTGGCCGAGAGCCGTCACCGGGTCGGCGGCCAGGAAGTCGGTGCGGTCCTCGATGCTGCGCCGCAGCGCTCCCCCGCTCTTGGTCAGCCGACCGCCGACATCGATCAGGCCGCGGGCCCGCAAGCGACGCTCCGAGCTCTCCCATTCCTCGTCGCTCCAGCCGCGGTTGGGTTGCATGATCTCGCGGGTGACCGTACCGGTCGCCGCGTGTGCGACGACCGCGTCGATACCGCGCAGACCGGCGTGCACACAGGCGATGACGTGCCCGTCCCCGCGGTGTTCACGCAAGACGGTGGCAGCCAGCCACAATTGGGCGACGACATCGTCGGGGCGAGGAACCCTCGACCACCCCGCCGCCAACGGACGTCCCGCGAAATGACAACCGTCCACGGCTATTTCGAGAAGGGAAGCCAGTGCCTCGACGTCCCGTCGAGGCACCTCCCGCAGATGGTCGGCAAGGACGAGACGCGCGGTGGCAAGCCGAGCGTCCAACACCCTCTCGGGATCGGCGCACGCCCAGGCTTCGGGTAGCGCCCGGGCGACACGTCGCCCCGGGAAGCTGAAGAACATCGACTCGACGGGGGCGGCGGTCATCGCACCGAGCGGGGCGGCGCGGCCGGCGAAATAGCCCATCCAGTAGCCGCTCATACCGAGGTCCAGGGAGATCCGGCGGTGGTGCGGGGAGAAGTAGGGCGCCGCATGCAGCGGTTCGATCGCTTCCCACAGGCGCCGGGCCAGGGTCGCTGCCAGTTCTGCCATCCTCGTCCCTCCGGTCGTTGGTCGTGCAGTGATCAGCATCGTGGTTGCGACACCGCGCGCACAGTGCCATTTTTGTCGAGTGGACCAGGACACTGCGTGGTGGACGACCGTCGTCTTCGCCGCGGACGATCACACCGACCTCCCCCGCTACCAGTGGATCGTCGCCGCGATCGAACAAGCAATCGACGCCCGAACCGTCACCTACGGTCAGCGCCTGCCCGCCGAACGCACCCTCGCCGCCGCACTGTGCGTCAGCCGCGGAACGGTGGTCCGCGCGTTCGAAGAACTCACCGAACGCGGTGTGGTCGAACGCATCCACGGATCGGGCACCTTCGTCCGCCCCCGCCCCGGCACCCCACGCCCGATCATCCGGCACATCGATTCGTCGACAGAGGACATCGGCGACGTCATCGACCTGTCCGAGCCAGCCCCGGTCGGTGCGTCGCATCTGCCGGTCATCGACTGGGGTTTCGATCCGACGCTCTGCAATGCAGGTGTTCCTGCCCGGGGCCTTCCGATCCTCAGGCACGCGCTGGCAGCACATCTCACGCGCCTAGGTCTGCCGACCGAGGAGGATCAGATCCTCGTGACCACCGGCATGGCGGAAGCACTCGATCTCGTTCTCCGCGCGACCTCGGCCGCGAAACGACCAGCCGTGGTCGGGGCGCCGCTGTGGCCGGCGCTGCGGTCGGTCGTCGCCGAACACACTGCAACGACGCTGTGTCTGTATCCGGACGCCGGAGGTATCGACCCGGCCGCCGTGCGGCGCGCGCTGCGCCGCACCCGCGCCGCGATCGTCCTCGTCGACGTGGTCGAGTCCGGGCCGAGCGGGCGGGGTACGGCATCATCGCGGTTGCCGCGCATCGCCGCGGCGATCGAGGACCACACCGCCCTCGCCATCGAGGATCTGTCCTTCCTTCCTCTCGCCGCCACCCGCGATCCGCAGGCGCGGCCGCTGGCGGCACTGTCGGCGCGGATCACCGCGATCGGGGACCTGGATCGGGTGTTCTGGTCCGGATGCGGCATCGGCTGGGTCCGGACACCGGCACCGGACGCTTCGCTGAGCACCGCGTCGCCGCGCATCCCGGCCCCGGCGGTGAGCGCGCAGGTGCACGCCGCGCGACTGCTCGACGCGGCGAGCCCCCAGTGGTTCGCCGACCGCTACGCCCATCTCGCCCAGCAGACGGCGCATCTGCGCGCCGCGTTGGCGGAACTGGTACCCAGTTGGACGGTGGAGCCAGCGACCACCGGAGACGGGCTGTGGATCCGGCTACCGGTGGTCGACGCGTCGACCTTCGCGCATGTCGCGGCGCGGGGCGGGGTCCGGGTGGCTGTCGGGCGGGACTGTGTCACCGACGGTGGTCTGCGGGAGTACATCCGGCTCTCGGCCGCCGCGGACACCACCGTCCTGGACACGGCGGTGGATCGGCTCGTCGAGGCGTGGGCGACCTACACCCGGCGGCTGGCGGCAAGCGTGTGAGCCTTATGGAACCGGGGCGCAACACTGGCCCGGTTCGTCGAGGCCGGTGTGCGGGTGCTGTCGACGCCGAATCTCCCCAGCGGTACCACCGCCTCCGTCCTGCCCATACGAGCAGTGTCCCGTCGACAGCTTCGACCCGAGACGACACGCACCGGGGCGCCTCTGCTTGAGATTCAGTCGGCAAACACCGCCCACTCAGCCATCGTCGAACAGCACGGTCGCTACCAGGAGATATGGAGAGCAACGTTCGAGCGGATCCCGCCCCTCGTTGACATGGTTGACGATTCTGAGGACACTTGAGTTGACACAGTTGACTCCTCGGGGAGGATCCGGCATGAACACCCTGGCCGAACAGGAACGCAAGCTCATGGACCTTCTCACCCGCCGCGTCCACAAGACGTTCGCCGACGCCCGCGCAGCCGGCATCCCCGCCGACGTCTTCGACGACGTCGAATCGATCGCCGACTCGATGGCCGCGGCACTGCCCACCAGCGGTGCCTACGACCAACTCGTGGGCCCCTTCTACGACACCGCCGGCCTGACACGGTGGTGGGGCGTGAGCCGCCAAGCAGTCAACAAAGCCGTCGCCGCCGACACCGTGATCGCCTGCCGGCTCGCCGACGGCCAATGGGTCTATCCCACCTGGCAATTCACAACCTCCGGAACGGTACATCCGCACCTGATCACGCTGTGGAAGACCCTGCGCGCCGCCGCCGACCCCTGGACCTGCGCGGTATGGCTGCGCAGCCCGCAACCCGCACTCGGCGACCGCAGCGCCGCCGAGTGGATCACCGACGGCCACCCCCTCGACACGGCCCTGGCGCTGGCCGATGCCGACGTGCAGCGGTGGGCCGCGTGAGCCGCGACGCTGTCGCCCTCCGCCCCCCGGCCCGGCCCCTGCACCAGTTCCCCGGCTGCGACCTCACTCCGGCGCAGGCATTGCACCGCGGGCACCAGGTAGCGAACGGCCCGTGGTGGTTCGCCTCCTCCGGCGGCGGCCGCTTCGATCTGACACCACCCCGCGGCACCTGCTACCTCGCGTTCGACGAACCCACCGCGATCCGGGAAACCGTCGGAGAGACACTGGCAACGACAGGGGTGATCAGTGAGGAGTTCGCCGCCGACCGCCGCCTGTCGACCCTGGTCGTGCCACACGATCATCGCCTCGCCGACACCTGCGCGGAGGAGGCCGCGGACTTCGGCCTGACCCGAGAGCTCTCGTCCATGACCCCGTACGCGATACCACAGGAATGGGCCGCCGCGTTCGACGCCGTCAGCTTCACCGGAATTCGGTACCAGACCCGGTTCACCACCGGGCCGAACCCGAACGCGGTCGCCCTGTTCGGTGAGGCGGGCGAGGCCGACTGGCCGACCGACCCCAGCCCCGAACCGTTCGCAGTAGCTGCCCGTCGGGCCGGCTTCACCGTTGCAGGCCCGCCACGGTCGGTGCGGATCGTCTCACCGCCCGGGAACTGACAGGCCGGCCCACCACCATCGACAGCGCATCAACGCCCGCAAAGTTCCGTCGCTCTCGTGCCCAGACTCGGGACATGGTCTCCTTACCCGCCGCACTGCCCCGATGCTGACCAACCTCGGACCCCACCGAGCGGCAACCGGGCGTTCAAGATGACGGGATGACCAACGCGCCCCCACCATGGTCGACGGGCAACGCCGACGAGCCACACCGGCAACGACATCACCCGACCTATCCCTGAACTCCCCGAACCGCGTTCAGCGGTAAACGAGAGCACTTCCCCGACCGGCTGCCGCAGCACCTCGAGTACTTCCTCAGGCGTCGCGTAGAAGAACTCACGCCGAGGATTGACTCTGTTGACCCGCCGCTCGGCGAACGCTTTCGTGCAGTTCGGCTCCGACCGTCACCGCGTCCTCGGAGAAGAACAAGGCGTGCACATCGAACCGGAACGGCACCGGCGCGTCACCGAGTTCACGCACCCGGTCCATCGGACGAGCCGGCGTGTCATGCCGATCGTGACCATGGTGATCCCGAAGGCACCCATGTTGGAGATGACGTAGACGTACCCGGCTCGGATGTTCGCCGCCCGATAGTCGACATCATCGAGTGCGCCCTGGACCTCGGCGAGTGTGGTCCGCAGGCGTTCGGCGGCAGCGCTGTCGCCGTTGGCCTCCCCTGTTGCCAGTGCCGACCGGTAGTGCGCCAGTTCCTTGTCCAACTTTGCGTTCGGCAGCCAGTTCCTGCTCGGCCTTGCGCTGCTCGCGCAGTTCCTCGCGGCGGGCGCGTTCGGCTTCGTTCTCCTCCTGTACCTTCTGATGCACGACGAGATGTTCAGTGGCGGGTGGGCAGGGTCTTCCCCGCGGACCGTTGCGGCGCGACCAACTCGACGCCGATGCAAATGCCCGGCGTGCAGCCTCCGGAGCGCAGCACCGCGTCAGTCGTCGTGGCCGGAGGTGTAGTCGACGACGCCATTGTGCTTGGTGGTCGTCGACTCGACGTGCGTGCCGGTGGTGAAGTCGTCAACGAACAACGTCACCGACTCGATCACCGCTGACAACGGATGATCGAACGCCGCCCGCGCGTTGCGTGCGCAGATCGACCGTGCAGATCCATGCGGGTAGAGGTCGGTGATCGCCGTGGTCGGGGTAAACCGCCCACCGAGCTCGTTGTCCGGGTCGATACGGCCGCTCCACCACCGGTGCTGCGCGCGATGAAGGGCTGTCTCGCAGGTGACTTCCACATCGACGATCGTCAGCTCGGTGTAGCCCGCCCCGCCGAGTTCGGTGAGCAACTGCGCGCCGAGACCGTCCCAGCGGAAGGTGCCTTCGATGACGATGTTCTCCCCCGCCTCGATGCAGTGCTCCTGCACGGTGTCGAGGATCTGGGTGGATTCACGGTGCACGAGCGTGGCCAGCTCGCGCGGGCGCAGCCGGCGCCCGTCCGGCAGCACGACGTCGAGCAGGTCGTCGTAGACGCCGCGGTCGAGGCCGTCGCGGATCAGGTGGTCCTTGATGCGGTCGGAGTCGAGGACCCGCCAGCCTTTGCCGGCCAGACCGCGGGATTCGATCGCGGAGGACTTACCCGCGCCGGGGACACCGGCGGTGACGATCGCGCACCGACCGTCCCGGTCGATACCGTCCTGCTCGGCCAGGTAGGCGTCGACGATCGCGGCGCGGGTGTGGCGCCGAGACGGGTCGTCGGCATACAGACGAAACGACGCTCGGTCACCACCGGCGTCGAGGACACCACCGGGCGCGCACCACGAGTCGAGGCGGGCATGGGTCTTGGCACAGGGCTGTTCCACTAGCGGCGGCTCGCCGCCCGCCGCGCCGCGGTAACCTCCAGCAGGCGCTGATAGTCGTCATCGGAGAGCAGATCCCCGGCCCGTTCGATCTGATCCCAGCTGCCGCGCACATACACGTCGGCGGCAGGATCGTCCTCGGGTGGGCCCCCGAAGGTGTAGTCCCAGTGCTCGAGCTCGTCCATCATCTGCTCATGGGTGAGCTCGCCGACCGCGTACCGCAGCATCACCTCACGAGGGGTGCGCTGCCGGACCTCCGGCCGCAGGCGGGCCTTCTTCAGCAGCCGGCTGATCTCCGGCTGCTCCACCCCCACACGACGTGCGATCTCACGCTGTGACCATCCGGCCTCGGACGCGGCAAGCACGGCGCGGATCTTCCCGAGCTGCGCCAGTTCCGCGCGCGGGGAGATCGCACGCAGTTGCCGCTCGATGTCCTTCTCGAACGCCACCGACATCGTCTTCACCACCTCAACTGGGGATATACCAAATAGTATCACCTCGGGCTCTGCCTGCACCGCTGCTCAACCTGGCCTGTCGAGGTATCGGTCAGTGACCGGGCTGCTACGCAAGAGCTCGTAATCACACCGGGCCGGACTCGCACGGCCAGCTACCCCGGCAACGGAACACCCCGCCCACGGGACGCCCTCGAGCCGCGCGCAGCGCGAAGGTGTTTCAGCGGATCTAGCTGCGTCGATTCCCTGTCTCCTGCTGGGTTTCCCGCCCGCCGGGATAAGGGTTGGGCCGCTGGTAGGAGGGGTGGGGTGTCGGCAGCTGCGGGCGACCCGATCCCCGTACCTCTGTCCGGGCGGGAGAGGCAAACGTCTTAATGGGCAACCCAGCCGTGGATGTCTTTCATGACCGTGTGGGTCGTGGTGCCGTCGAGTGCACCGGGATCTCGAGGTACCCCGGGGTCGGTACGCGGCTGGAGCGACGGCGCATCATCGGTGGGTATCACCATGGTTCCGGCCGGGTTCGCGATACGGGAGTGTCGAGATCGACTGTCGGAGTACTGGTCTCCGCCACCGGAGGAACGGCGCGCATGGTCGAAGACCAGCGCAGCCAGCCGGCGCGCACCCCCTCGTACTTGCGGCCCTGCCCGCGGGTGATCTCCCGCAACCGGTCCGGTTCGACGAAGAACATCAACTGCCAACCGCCGGACGACCAGTTCAGCGATGACCGGCGCCGGCCCCCGCCCAGCACCGCGGTCACGGCGCGCGGCATCGGCGAGGACGTGCACGTCGACCGAGGTCGCGGCCGGATTCGATCCCGGCACCGAGAAATGCTCCCGGCTCCTCCACACTCCGTACATCCCACTCCTCGATCCACCGGCCCGGCCGCAGCCGAACCGTCCGCACCCCCGCGCTGTCCGGTGCACAGCGTGACCCAGACAGTCCCGCAGAGCAGGTAGCGGGTCGACACCCCGCCCACACCGCCGCCGACAGCACACCCTCTCGGGGGCTCATCCACTCCGTGAACCCCATCTCCTTCGCTACCGTGCCAAGCCATGGACTCGACCCTGCACACACCACACCCCTGGCCGCGCCCTCCGAGGTCCCGAACCCCGACACCAGGCCGAGCCTTGACGAGCTAGTGGCTCGTCACGGATCGTTGACCGGGTAATCCCAGGTTTCGGGTGAGGGGCGCTGCAGACTGTCTCCGAGTGAGAAACGGAGGTGGTCGTGGCACGTCAACCGAGTGTGTTCGTCCGGGCACTGAGCATGGAGGAAGGCCGGCGGCTGCAGAAGATCAGTCGCACCGCCAAGGACCCGGTCAAGCTGCGGCGCGCGATCGTGGTGTTGATGTCCGCTCAACACCAAAGCGTCAAGGACATCACCTCGCTGATGCAGGTCGGTGAGGATTACGTCCGCGATGTCATCCACGCGTTCAACGAGCAGGGATTCGAGGCCCTGAACCCAAAATGGAGAGGGGGACGCCCGAAGACGATCGATGAGCAGACCCGAGAACGGATCTGCTTGATCGCCCGGACGTCCCCCGACAACTGGGGTGTCACCGCGTTCTCCACGTGGAGCCTGACCAAGCTCGCTGAGCATCTGGTCTCTCGGAAGGTGGTGCCGGCGATCAGCCGGGAGACGCTGCGCCGGATCCTGCGCGACGGCAGGGTCACCTGGCAGGCGACCACCACGTGGAAGGCGTCGACCGATCCGGACTTCCTGACGAAGATGCAAGCGATTCTGGACCTGTACGACCGACCCCCGATCGACGGGCGGGTGGTCTGCGTCGACGAGTTCGGTCCGTTGAACCTGCAGCCCCGTCAGGGTAAGTGCTGGCGGCCGGTCACCCATCCGCATCGGCAGCGGGCCACGTACCACCGCTACGACGGTGTGATGCACATGCTCGCTGCACTCGATTTGGCCAGCGGCAGAATGTATTACCGGATCCGGCAACGCAAACGTTCCCGTGAGTTCCTCGACCTGCTCAAGACGCTCCGGGTCCGGTGGCCCGGGGAGAAGCTGTACGTGGTGCTCGACAACTTCTCCCCGCACAAGCACCCAACCGTCCGCGGCTGGGCTGCCGCCAACGATGTCGAGTTGGTGTTCCTGCCGACGTACGGGTCGTGGTTGAACTGGATCGAGTCCGAGTTCGCGGCGTTGCGGTACTTCGCGTTGAACGGGACCGATCACCGCAGTCATGCCGAGCAGAACGCCGCCATCGCCGCTTACGTGCGCTGGCGCAACGCCCACGCCGTACCGAAGACCAACTTCGCCCCGGACTCTCCGATCCGGTCGTGGACCGAGTATCCGCATTACCCGGCCAAGGTTGCCTGACGAGCCACTAGATCGGGAGTGCGACACCGAGTTCAAGGGGAAATCAATAATGGAGCCAGGATTGACGAGGCCCGCGGTTACGCACCACACGGTGATGCCCCGCATCCGCCTTACTCAGTCGTCGCCGGTTCAAACCTCAATCGCGTTGGCGTCGAACAAGGATTGGCCTCGCGAGGGAGCTATCCATATCAGATCTGACGTTGCGGGGCCGGCGTTGCCGCTCGGACCTTCCTCGCCGCTGGGGAGGGATCGAACCGACTCCACCTCATACCTGCCGTTTCACCACCACGGCGCCACCGCGCTCGGCCGGGAACGAACCGGCCGTACACGCGACAAGTCGTCATCGCGGCCCACGTCCTTCCCGCGCCGGATCAACAGGTACGTCGCCGCGACCATCGACAAGGTGACGTGTCGGTACCACGCCCGGTATCCGCGGACCTGATAGTCCTTGAGACCGGCTTCTTTTCGGGCGACTCGGAGACACTTCTCGATTGCCGACCGTCCCTCGGCGACTCGGGCGAGTTCGGACAGGATGCAGCCGGCCGGGCCGAAGCACAGGTAGTAGGCGATGTCGGACGGGTCGGTGATCGATCGTCCGGCGAGGAGCCAGTTCCCGAATTGTCGTCCCGACCTGTGGAGGTCCACTGCCGCCCAGTCTCGAACACGATGTCCCGTCAGCTCGTCGCCGTGGCTGAGCCTGTGCCATACCGTTTCCGACAACTCGTCGATCACCTCGCGGGCCGTGCAGACCTGCAGGTGTGCCGTGGTCACGCGGCAGTCGCCCGGAATCTCGAGGACATGCGGGACGCTCCGCTCCTCCAGTGATCGCCGCAGTTTCTCCGTTCGCCCATAGAGGACGCCGGCAGTGAACCAGGCGAACGGCACGTTTGCGTCGAGAGCTCGGCCGAGCATTGTCTCGGCTAGATCGGCCGGGCTCCGGTACCCCACCGAGTCGTCGATGCCGGCCGCACGGCATCGGTCCCGATGGTCCGTCCATTCTCTCGGCAGGTACAGCTCCCGGTCGATCAGGCCCCACCCTTTCTGGGATGCGTACGCCAGGAAGATCCCGGTCTGGGCGTTGCTTGTCCTTTCGGTTTTCGATACCCAGGGCGCCACCCCGGCAGACCGGTCGCCTCGCTTCGGGAAATACAGGTCGCCAACAATCAGCAGGCCCTGCCAGACATCACCGACCAACTGGACCACCAGGTCACGCACGTCGTCGCGTACGCCATCCTCATCCCACGATGCTGCGTTCAGCAACCGTTGCATCCCCTCCGGGCCGGCCTCGCCCGCCGCCTCCGCGAGGGTCCACCCGTTCTTGCGCTCGATATCGCCCAAGAGTCCGTGGACATAAGCCCACATCCGCCGGCGCGGTTCGACGCGCGGGAATCGATGTGCGAACCGGGCACAGAAGACCTCGAATGCGGGCCCGGGCGAGTGCCCATCACCACCGTCGGGGCCGGCAGCCAATTGCGTGCGATCCGAGTCTTTGGTCACGATCTGTCGTTGTAGAGCATCCCCGCCTGCCGAGGAACACTCGACCGCCACAGGTGATGTAGACCACTCCTGGGCATCGAGGGTGGGCTCGGTTCCCGAAGACAACGTCGCAGACCCTGCGAATCCCACGTTCTGCGCCCCGACCCCGGGCTGTGTCGCGGGACGCGCTCTACTGCATCCGTCGTTGAACAACAAGCACATCGCAGAACCACCCTGTCGACCCCGACAGTCGGCTCGTGTCCCGGCATACCGGATGGAGCCGAAGATGTCGTTGTTTCGTCGTTCCGGGCCTTCTTATGGTTCGCGGTGACGTCGTCACTTCCGCTGGGGTATCAGCCCCTCCGCGACCTACACCTCAGAAGGTTCAGGTGACCATGGACAACCACCGCCGGCAGAACACCGCCGCACAACCCTACGAATCCGGTCCCCCGAGTCCGGAATCCACCATTTCGCGGAAGATCTCGTTCCGGATCGTTCCGATGCTGTTTCTCGGCGCACTGCTCAGTTACGTGGACCGCACAAACATCGGCGTGGCCAAACTCGAAATGCAGGCGGACCTCGGCCTTTCCGAGGCTGCCTTCGGTCTGGGCGCCGGCATCTTCTTCATCGCGTATGTACTCTTCGAGGTCCCGAGCAACATCGCACTTCACCGGGTCGGCGCCCGAATCTGGATTGCCCGCATCATGGTGACGTGGGGCCTGGTGACTTCCTTGATGTCACTGGTCGACAACGTCTGGATGTTCTACGGCATGCGGTTCCTGCTCGGTGCCGCGGAAGCGGGCCTGCTACCCGGCGTGGTGTACTACCTCACCCGCTGGGTACCGTCCGCGAACCGTGGGCGAATCCTCGGACTCTTCTTCCTTGCCATCCCGGTCGCCTCGGCCATCGGCTCTCCTCTGACGAGCACTCTCATGTCGTTCCACCCGTGGGGTCTTCACGGATGGCAATTCATGTTCCTGGCCGAGGGACTACCCTGCCTGCTCCTCGCCGCGGTGATCATCAAGTTCCTCCCGAACGAGCCGGGCGATGCCCGGTGGCTCGACGCTTCGGAAGCGCAATGGATCACCGACACGATCCGCCGGGAGAATTCCGGCGTCACCGGGGACGGAAACGGCCACTCGTCGTGGACGGACGGCCTGAAAAATATACGGGTGCTTGCGCTTTCGGCCGTGTACTTCTCGATGGTCGTGCCCATCTACCTCATGGGCTTCTTCCTCCCCTCGATCATCAAGGAGATGACCGGCGGCACCGTCGGCACGACCGGCATCGGCTACATCGCTGCAGTACCGTACATCTTCACCGGAATTGCCATGGTGGTGATCTCCCGGAGTTCGGACCGAACCCAGGAACGTATGTGGCACTTCGCTGTTCCCAGTTTGATCGGTGCGGGCGGATGGGTGGTCGCAGCGGCCACCGTATCGTCGAGTCCGCTCGTCGCCGCCATCGCGATCTGCATCGGAACGGTCGGTGCGATGGCCACGATTCCGACGTTCTGGACCACCGCCCCGAAAGTCGTCTCCGGTGCGGCCGCCGCGTCCGGAATCGCGTTGATCAGTAGCATCGGCAACATCGGCGGATTCGTCTCCCCGTACATGTTCGGCGTCATCCGCGACGCGTTCCCCGGCGAGACCGGCAACAGCGTCTCCTTCCTCGTCGGCGCGATCGTCCTCGGGATCGGGGGTGTGCTCATGATCGCGCTCTCCAAGACTCTCCCGGCCACCACACCGAATAGTACGAAAACTGCTCAACTCCAGAATGACTGACGCAACCGACCGATCGGTTCTCCCGAATTCCCCTACACGAGGAAACCTGTGATCCACTACACCGATACCGAATTCCATCCCCGCGACCTCACCGACCGGACCTGGACCGAAACCACCGTCCTGATCATCTCCGTCCCCGAGGCAGGAATCCTGGGCAACGCCTACGTGCTGGCCCGCCCCAACCTCGGCGTCACCCTCTCCTCGGTCATCCTGGGACAGGGCTTCTGCCGCCAACCCTACGAGGTCGACTTCACCGATCCTCAGATGCACCTACCCTGCCCAGAATCGTTCAGCAATTACTCCCTGGAGAACGGCCTGACCGTCTCCTCGGACGGTCCACGCAACTACCGGATGCAATACAAGAATGCCCTCGGCGCAGCGAGTTTCGACCTCACCTTCGAGGGACTCCACGACCCGTTCGACCCACACGACCCGAACCAGAACCCACTGCTCGACATCGATCGAGCCACATCGAACGATCCACGCAAAGGCAACGAATGGGAGAACGGCCACTTCGAAGTCAAAGGCCGCATCCGCGGCGAGCTGGAACTGCGAGGCAAGACCTACCAGGTCGAATCCTACGAGGGAATGGACCACAGCTGGGGACCCCGCCCCGAAATCGGCACCCGCTCGGTTTCGTGGGTCTCGATCAACTTCGGTGAAGAATTCGCCATGCACATGGCCGTCCCGATGCGGATCGAACGCGGACAGGTATTCTACGACAAGATCCGCTTCGGCTACGTCGTCGACCACGGCGAAGTCCACGGCCTGATCGACGGGACAATTCGAGCCGAGCGCGTCGACATGCTCGCGTTCAGCAACCACGTCACCGCCACCGACGTCCGCGGCAAGAAGCACGAGTTCTTCGGCAGCGCGATCGCGGGCCACCCGTGGTACACGTTCAACCCGTCCCACGTCTGCTACCAGTCACTGTTCCGATACGAGCGTGGCACCGCCGTCGGCTACGGCGAGATGGGGGACATCTTCGGCTTGGACTACCTGGCCGAGCGGATGTCCCGCCACGGCCGCGAGAAGTAGGAGCAATCTCGAATGACCAGCGCAACCCTGCCCCTGCCCGACCGAGACTGGGCCGACGACCCGACCGACGCCCAAATCGAACATCTCCGCGCGCTGTATCCGACCGAGCCCGAAGTGGATCGGACACTGACCCGCAAGATGAAGCGCCGCGCGCTCGGCCCGTACCGACGGATGGACCTCGACGAGTTCGTCCGGTGCGTCGAGTCCTTCCTCTCCGCCCACATCGACGACCCCTTCCGGGTGTCGGACGCACGATGGTTCACCGGCGGTGTGTCCAAGATTCAGATGGGATTCACCCTGCACCGCAAGGACTCCGAGTCCTGGGTGAGCGAACGGATGGTGGTCCGGATGGACCCCGCCGAAGGGTCGAATGCCACCAGCCGGCTCCGTGAGTTCGAGCTCGTCGGCGCCGTGCAAGGCACGGTCCCCGTCCCCCGTCCTCATTTCATCGACGTCGAGGGGGAATTCTTTCCCGAACCCGCCTTGATCTACTCCTACGTCTCCGGAGTCACCAAACCGTCGACGACCACCACCGGGAAGATCAGCGGTCTGGGCACCAACTTCGGCCCGGGTGCCCGCGAGCCACTCGCCGACCAGTTCATGTCCTCTCTGGCGACCCTCCACACCTTCGATCTGTCCGCAACGACGTTCACTAGCCTCAGCCGACCCCGGATCGGAACCGACGACGCGGCGTGGTGGCTCCTCAACCAAGCTCGGCGCACGTGGGAAGAGGACCGAGCGGAGGACCTGCCGCTCATGGACGTGGCCGAGCAGTGGATGCGTCACCACCTGCCCGTGCTCGACCACGTCGGCATCGTCCACGGTGACTACCGCAGCGGCAACTTCCTCTACGACGAATCCACCCTCGAAATCACGGCCTGGCTCGACTGGGAACGCGGCCATCTCGGTGACCGGCACCGCGACCTCGCGTGGACCACGCAGTCCACCTTCGGCCACTACGACGAGGACGGCCGCTACCTGGTGTGTGGACTGGTCCCCGAAGATGACTTCTACCGACGCTACGAGGACGCCACCGGTCTGGCCGTGGATCCGAAGAAGATCACCTTCTACAAGATCCTCAACGCGTATCAGATCGTGGTCTCCACCCTGGCCTCGGCGCACCGGGTCGCCAAGCTGGGCAAGTCACATCAGGACGTCGTCCTGTGCCGGGTCAAGGGCATGGCTGCGGTCGCAGCCGACGAGCTGAACACTCTCCTGAACGAGGTGCTGTAATGGATCACTCGCGCAACACTCTCGGCGCTCTGCGCAAATCCCTGCTCGACGGCGTCGCGCCGGCGGTGGACCGGTCCGATCCCCTTGCCTCCGAGCAACTCCCCCTCGTCGTCGACTACCTGGAATTCCTGGGTACGCGGATCTACCGGATCCACGAACGGTCCCGGTTCGAACTCGGCGAGTATCTCCGAATGGCCGAGGGTCTGCTGGCGCGGCTGCCCCAGTCGGCGACCGCGGCGACCGCCACCCTCGCCGAGCACATCGATGCCGGCAGGACCGCACGCGAGTGCGCGTCCACAGGCACCACCGAGCTCATCGAGTTGGCCAGCGCTCTCGCCACCACGGTGAGCACGGTCGTGCAGGACGAGTCGCTTTCGGACGACGTCCGCCGAGCACTGGGCCGGTGGGTCGTCGAATCCTCCCGTCTGCTTCTGGCCTTCCAGCGATCCTGGTATGCGCCGTTCGGGTTCGAGGCCGACCACGGTCGGCTCCGGAGCATCGACGAGTTGCTCTAGGAAGGATGCTGCACATCATGTGTGCGATGACCTGGGCCCTCATCCGTCGAGATGTGGGCCCAGGTCCGACGCAAGTGCGCGATGGCGGACAGCCGCAAAGGTTCCGGCCAGGCGCATGCGGCGCGCCGACCGGCTGGAAGCCAGCACGCTACCAGCGCCTTCGTGATCTCGTCGGTACCGCCGTAGAGCGGCGACAACGGCAACCTCGGACATGGCGATGCCGCTGATATCGATGAGCTCGACCTGCTTCCGTCCGAAAGAGGCACTTGCCACGAGCACCTTTTGGCCTTACGGTCAGTCCATAGCTACTGAAAGGGTCGAAATGGTGCTCCGCGTCGGTCTGTCGGTCACAGACTCCCTGCTGGTCCCGGACCCGCTCGCGCGGCGGCGACTGCTCACTTCCGCCGCCGATGCCGGGCTGGACCACATCACGGTGGGTGACCACATCAGTTTCCACGGCGGTACCGGCTTCGACGGGATGGTCTCCGCCACGTCGGTGCTCGCGGCCCACGACACGCTCTCCGTCGTCATCGGTGTCTATCTGCTGGGGCTGCGGCATCCGATGCTCGCCGCACGCCAGATCTCGACCATCTCGCAACTCGCCCCGGGCCGGTTGGTCCTCGGCGCGGGAGTCGGCGGTGAGGACCGCTCCGAGATCTCCAACGCCGGGGTGGATCCCCGCACCCGGGGGCGCCGCTTGGACGAAACACTGGAGGTTCTCCGAGCGTTGCTGTCCGGCGAAGAGGTCACCCACACCGGAGAGTTCTTCACCCTCGAACGTGCCCGGATCCTGCCCGCGCCCCAGCCGGCCGTGCCGATCGTCATCGGCGGCCGAGGCGACGCCGCGATCCGTCGAACCGCGAAGTACGGCGACGGATGGCTCGCCATCTTCTCCACGCCCCGCCGATTCGCCGAAACCCGCACCGCGATCCTCGAGGCCGCCGCCCGAGAGAACCGCACTCCGAGCACTTTCGGTGTCAACGTCTGGTGCGGTCTCGACGACGATGCCGCCACAGCCGACCGCCTGGTGGGCGAGCAGATGCACGCGCTCTACCGCCTGCCCCGGGACAAGTTCCGGCACCTGGCACCGGCCGGCACACCCGAACAGGTTGCCGAGTGGCTGCGCGCGTTCGTCGACGCAGGAGCGGACAACATCACGCTCGTCCCGGCCGCCACCTCGATGGAGGCTTCCATCGAGCATGCCGCCGCCGTGCGGAAGCTGCTCGTCGAAAGCTGATCTCGCCGCGGCGACGGATCCCGCACACCGGGCTCACAGCGCAGGTCGTCGGCACGGCCGACCAGGACGACAAGGAGGCGAGCACCATGACACCGCCTGCGCCGGCCTCGGCGGCACTTCCCCGGTTGCTCGGCGGGTTGCTTTCCCGGGCAGCCACGCTCGCCGGTTTCGCGTCCGCAGGCATGCTCGTCTCGGACGACTCCCGCGGCGTGCTCCTCCCCCTTCCCGGCATCGGATCCGCGTCGACACCGCGCCGCGTTCGGTCGGACTGCCCTCTCGTGCGTCGTGCCCTGAACTCCCCCGATACCGTGCACGCATCGGGCCGATCGCTGTCCGGAACCGACCTCGACGGACCCGGTGTCGCCCGGGTATGCCTGCTGCGACTGTCGAACGACGGTGCAGAACCCACTCGCCTCCTCGTCCTCACCGATGCCGATCCCACAGCCGAGTTCACCGACCAGCACAGAACCGCCCTCACCGCGCTCCGCACACTGCTCGACGACGCCGCCACCACCGCCCTCGACACGGAGGAACACAAGCGGCGATGGCGGGACCTCGAGCAGAGCCGGCAGCTGGCCGCCGAGCGGACCTTGGTCGACGAACGTCTCGACGACGCCGTCACCGCGGTCGACTGCATGTCGGCGATCGTGCGCACCTGTTCCGCGCTCGCCGGCAAGTCCGTGCTGCTGTTCGACCGACGCGGCCGCACCATCGCCGCCGCGACCCCCGACACGGCCGGCCACGCCACCGCACCGGCGTTGACGGACATCCTCCGCGCGCACAACCCCGGAACAGTCACCGCCCCCGACCCGGTCGTACTCGCGGCCGGTCCCACCACCGGATTGACCCGCCGCAAGATCGTCACCCCGGTCGTCGAACGCGGCGAACACTTCGGATGGCTCGTCATCGACGAACATCCGTCACCGCTGAGCCCGACGGACGAGTACGCCGCCGCGCGCAGCGCGCGCCGAATCGGCGCCCAGTTCCTCGTCCAACGCCGCATCGCGCGGGTTGCATGGAACGCGAAGTCTTCCCTCGCCCGCCAACTTGTAAGAGGCACCGGGGCTTTGGATGATCTGGCGGCCGGCGGTGAGTATCTCGGAGTGAACATCCACGCTCGGCGTGTGCTGGTGTACGTTCTGGCTTCCCATCACGACCTCGCCGATTCCGAGCGCGTGCTCGCCGAGTGGATGGAACGAGATCTCGGCGTCGAAGTCCTGTCCACCCGTGGATCCGAAGGCATCCTGCTCCTGGTCGAAGCTCGCGAGAATGTCGGCGCCCTCGCGACCGTCGCGAACGTCAAGGATGCCCTGGCGCGCGCCGCGAATGCACTGTTCCGGTCGCAGGAGTTCATCGCGGGCGTGTCCTCCGTCTGCGAACCCACCGCGCTGGCCCGCGCATACCGTGAATCGCGTGAGGCCGTGCTCTGCATCGACCGTTTCACCGACCGTACGTTCCACCGCATCTTCGCCGTCGACGACCTGGGACCGGCACGCCTGTTCCTCGCCCACGGTGAAGTCTCGGCGGTGCGGCACTTCGTCGACGACGTGCTGGGGCCACTGCTGCGCGGCGCCCCCGGAACGGCCGACCTGCTCCACACACTGCAGTGCTGGTTCGACACCGCACGCAACGTGCGCGGTTCGGCACAGCGACTCGGCGTTCACGAGAACACGGTGCGCCTGCGGCTGGCACGCGTGCACGCCCTGACCGGACTCGACGTCGCCGGCAACGCATCCGACCAATTGAGCGCCCAGACTGCGCTGCTCGTACTCCGCCTGCAGGGCCACCCCGCGCTCGAAACCCATGATGGCAACCGGGTCGCCCCCGAAGCGGACACCGAACCCGCAGAAGCACTCCGGCACGACCGGCCTGCTCCCTCTGGTAGCCCGGCAAAGGACCGAAGATCGGCATGACCGACCCGCACCGGCTCGAAGCGCTTCGTCACCGGCGCCGGGGTCAGCCGCGGAAGGCGTCGAGTCCCTCGTTTGTGAGACGGACGATCAGATCGGCCAGTCCTGGGGTGCGGCTGACCTTGGTCGGCCAATAGGCGATCGAGAAGATCGTGCCGAGGCAGGACTGGGTTGCCACGGCAACCTCCGCCGACGTCGCTGTGGGGAGGCACCGGGCCACCGCGCTCTCCCAACAGTCGACGTAGAGCTTGCGCCGGCGATTGACCTTGCGACGCCAAGGATCCACCAATGAGCGGTCCTCCCGCTGGGTCACATTCACCAGGTGCCGGTGCCGGATCGCGAACTCGACATGATGGCGAACCAGACGCTCGAAGTCGATGTCGGCATCGTCGTCCACAGGCTCGACGGCACGGATCAGCTCGTCCATTGCCTCGTCGAACAAGGTGGCCAGGATCTCGTCCTTGCCGGAGAAGTGCCGGTAGATCGCCGGACCCGTGAGACCCGCGCGAGCACCCAGCTCGTCGACACTCGTACCGTGGAATCCCTTTTCGTAGAACAGTTCTGCGGCTGTATCGAGAATCTTCCGGCTCCTGTCCACTCGACGAGTCTAGCACGACGTGTGAACGATCGTTATTGTGAAGGAACCGCTGCCGGCGATGCGGCGCGACCCGAGAAACCAACTCAGATCAAAGCACCTCCACGCGTCGGCAACTGACCGCGTCATGATGCACCCCCGACAGGAGACCGATGACTGCCACCGTGCCCACCTACGACCAAATCGTGCGGCTTCCTCGCGAACTCGGACCACTGGTCGTCCCACCGCAGTTCGAGGACGCGAACGGTCACATGAACATCCGGCACTACCTGGACCTGGGGGCCCAAGCCATCGACACCGCCTTCCGCCGGATCGGCCTGACCGATGACTATCGTGCGACCCGCAGGCAGGGCTTCTTCACCGCCGAACATCACCTGAAGTACTACGCGGAAGTACACGTCGGACACCGGGTTTCGGCATACTTCCGGGTCGTCGAACGCTCCGACAAGGTCATCCACGGCATGGCCCTGCTCGTCGACGACACGACCGAGTCGCTGGCGAACACGCTCGAGGTCGTCGCACCCCATGTCGACCTCACCACCCGACGCGTCGTTCCGTTCGCCTCGGACATCGCGGGCGCAGTCGACCGAGAGCTCGCGGTCACCGAGCAGGCCGATTGGTCGGCGCCGGTGTGCGGAGCGATGGGGATCAGGTCGCGGCGCAACAGCTCCGCTCGATGACCAGCGCGTATTTGTCCACGATCACGCTCCGGCGCACCTTCATCGTTGCCGTGACCACATCACCGCCGGGACGCCACTGACCGCTCGACCGGATCGGTGATCTGCAGCCGGAACACCTTCGAACATCTCAGCATTCCCTCGTGAAGAGCTCGCGCAATTTGTATTTCATGATCTTGCCGCCGACGGTTTCGGGCATGCGATCGATCACGACGATATCCTTCGGGGCCTCGTATCCCGCCAGCCGCTCCCGCGCAAACGCGAGGATGCCCTCCACGTCGGCTTCTCGACCGGGCGCGACGGTGACGACGGCGGTGACCTTCTCACCCCAGACCGGGTCGGGCACGCCGATCACCGCGGCCCGCAACACGTCGGGATGGGTCACGAGGACACCCTCCACGCGCAGACTCGAGACGTTCTCACCGCCGGACTTCACGATGTCCTTGAACCGGTCCACCATGATCTGCAGGCCGTCCTCGTCGTACATGCAGCTGTCCCCGGAGTGGAACCAACCGTCGCGGAACGCCTCTCGTGTGGCTGCGACGTCCCCGTAGTAGCCGGCGGTGACCACCGGGCTGCGGTAGACGGCCTCACCGGCGATGCCCGGCCTACCGCGGAGACTGTTGCCGTCGGCATCGACGATGTCGGCAGCCAACAGCGGATTCGGCACACCGACGTAATTGGTTCCGCGGAGCGACTTTTCGAATTTGCCCGGATGCCGGTCGGGCCAGAAGCGATAGCACGACATCGCCTCGGTCTGCCCGAAGACTTCGAGCATCTTCACCTGCGGGCCGCACGCCTTCGCCAGGTCTTGCGCCATGCCCGGATTCATCGATCCCCAGGCGAACATCACCACGGTGAGGGAAGACAGATCGACGTCGTCGCAATCGAGGCCACGCGTGGCGAGCTGCTGGACCCAGGCCGGAGACCCGGCCCATACAGCCGTGACCTTCTCCGTCGTCACGGCGGCGGCCAGCGCCGCCGGATCGGGACGACGGCCGAGCACCATCGTGCCACCCGCCAGGATCGTCGGCAGGATCGTCGAATTGTGGCCGCAGTGATAGAGAATCGGCAAGAAGGTGCACGTCGTCAGGTCCTGCTCGTAGTCCAGGCCGCGGGTGAGCGACATCGCGTACGAGAAGCCGGCCATGTAGGAGTACGTGTGCGTTGCCATCGATGCCTTGGGCATCGAGGTGGTACCGGAGGTGAACAGGATGCTCCACACGTCGTCGGCGTGCCGGTTGCCGGACGGCTCGTCGGCCGGCTGCTCGGCGATCCACTCGGCGAAGTCGCGGCTGCCCGCGACGATCGGACCGCCGATCGGGATGGTGACATTCACACACAAATCGGCCCGTGCGAACACCTTTCGGGCCTGTTCACCGAACTCGCCGTCGACGACGGTGAACCGGACACCGACGTGCTCGACGACCCACTCGAGAACGTCGGGGGCGAGGTGGGGATTGACCGGCACCGCCACGAGACCGGCCTTGGCGATACCGAACATCGTCACCACCGCCTCGACGGAGTTCTCGCAGTAGAGCAGAACCCGTTCACCGTCGGTCAGACCCGCCGCGCGCAACGCCTGTGCGGTGCGATTTGCCGCGTCGTCCGCCTGTCGATAGGTCAGGCGCCGGAAGCCGTCGGTGGCGTACGCCCCGGCCCAGCCGACCAGTGCGTCCTTGTCCGGGCTGCTCCAGACGAGCCGCTCGAACAGGTCGCCCACGACCATCCGATTCCAGCGCTGATCCGCGCGGCGGCCGTGCAGTGTGGTGACGTCGAATTCCATGAGGTTCACTCTCCGTGGATGAGGGTATGGCGGAAGGCGCCGGTCAGGGGGCGGAGCGACGAGCGAACCCTACGGTCGGTCCGGCCGCCGCAGCCACACCTCACGCTGGTCGCGGATGTCGATTTCTCCAGAGGTTCCCGGCGAGGGTTCGGCCGGAATCGTCCCCTGCCGGGCTCCGCTGCGGGCATACTGTGCGGTTCCCGCCACCACGGTCAGGACACGGCAACCCACCCGCCCCTTGAAAACGATCGTTAACGCGGATACATTTGTCATACGGTCGGACCAAACCCGACGACTCCGTCCCGCGACCCCGTTCTCGCGGCGACGGCGAGCAACCAGTGCAGGAAGGGACCACCAGGTCGATGACTGATTTCACAGCATTCACGGACGTGACGTACGAGGTCGACAACGGACTCGCCTGGATCACGATCAACCGGCCGGACCGATACAACGCCTTCCGCGCCCGCACGGTCGACGAGCTCGTCAAGGCCTTCAAGGCAGCGTGGGGCAGCCCGGAGGTCGGCGCCGTCGCCCTCACCGGTGCCGGCGAGAAGGCCTTCTGCTCGGGCGGCGACCAGAAGCAGCGCATGGAGACCGGTGACTACGGACCCTCCGACAGCGGCCTGTTCGAGGTCGAGGCCCTCCACCGTGTCATCCGGGACACCCCCAAGCCCGTCATCGCCGCCGTCAACGGTGTCGCCGTGGGTGGCGGACACGTGCTGCACCTGCTGTGCGACATGTCCATTGCCGCCGAGCACGCCATCTTCGGACAGAACGGCCCCCGCGTCGGATCCTTCGACGCCGGCCTGGGAACCGGCTACCTCGCCCGCGCCATCGGTGAGAAGCGGGCACGGGAAATCTGGTTCATGTGCCGCCGCTACAGCGCCCAGCAGGCCCTGGAGTGGGGTCTCGTGAACAAGGTCGTACCCGCCGACCAGCTCCGCGCCGAGGTCCGGGCATGGGCCGACGAGATCCTGCAGCTCTCCCCCACCTCGCTCAAGGTGCTCAAGCAGTCGCTCAACGCCGACACCGAGCACTTCATCGCCCAGGGCAACATGGCCTACTCCACGCTCAAGCTGTTCGGTGAGTCCGCCGAGGCACTCGAGGGCATCAGCGCGTTCAACGAGAAGCGCCAGCCCGACTTCTCCAAGTTCCGCGGCGCCTGACCGCCCCAGCTCCCCGGGCGGCGGGACCCCACCGTCCCGCCGCCCGGTGACCTGCCCACCAGTTCACGCCGCCCTCCCCGTCGTCCACAGAGAGCAGTTGTCGACATGCGCTTCAGCCGAGAACAACACGAGTTCGCACTCGCGGTCCGCGAGTTCTGCGACGCCGAGTGCAAGACCCTGCAACAACGCGACGTGCTCACCGCTGGCGGCACCGTAGCCAACAGCCAGGTCATCCTCGACAAGTTCGCAGCACTCGGCTGGCTCGCGGTCTCGTTGCCCGAGCAATACGGCGGTGGCGGCGCCGGGATGGTCGAGGAGTGCATCTTCCTCGAGGAGACCTCGCGCGGCCTCGCCCCCATCACCGGCTACTCGACCGGCCTGACCGCCGCCCAGACGTATCTGCGCTACGGCACCGACGAACAGAAGCGCACGATCGTGTCGAACATGGCCGCAGGCAAGCTCGAGGCGATCGCCCTGAGCGAGCCCGGAGCAGGATCCGACCTCGGCAGCGTCCGCATCAAGGCCGAGCTCGTCGACGACCACTACGTGATCAACGGCCAGAAGACATGGATCTCCGCGGCCCACGTCGCCGAGCACGTCCTGTTGCTCGCCCGCACCGATTCCTCCGGTTCCAAGCACGAGGGTCTGACCCTGTTCATGGTGCCCACCGACACCCCCGGCCTCGAGATCCACGGCATCGCCACCATGGAGGCCCGAACCTGCAACGACCTCTACTTCACCGACGTGGCCGTCCCGGTCACGGCCGTGGTCGGCACTCCGAACCAGGCGTGGCGCCACCTCATGCGCGGCCTGAGCGTCGAGCGTCTCATCATCGCCACCATGTCGCTCGGTGCGGCCGAACGCGCACTCGACGACGTCATCGCGTTCGTCACCGAACGCGAGCAGTTCGGACGCAAGATCGGCAGCTTCCAAGCGATCCGCCACCGCATCGCCGACCTCGCCACCGAGATCGCCTTCGCGAAGTCCTTCGTCTACGAGGTCGCCGAACGCATCGACGCCGGCGAGGAGGACAATCTCAACCGCGAGGGCTCGATGGCCAAGCTCAAGTGCACCGAGATCGCAAAGAAGACAACCCTCGAGGCCATGCAGATGATGGGCGGCTACGGATACACCCGCGAATACGGCATGGAAGAACAGGTCCGCCGCGCCCTGGCCCCGACCATCTACGGCGGCACCAACGAGATCCAACGCGAAATCATCAGCAAGAGCCTGGGACTGTGATCCCCATTCTCCGACCGATAGGACCCCCGACATGACCACCTCCCCGTTCACGTCCGAGGCCCTCGCCGGCAAGCGAATCCTCATCACCGGCGGCGGAACCGGCCTCGGTCGCGGCGTCGCCCGCCACCTGGTCGACCACGGCGCCGACGTCCACCTCTGGGGCCGCCGACCCGCTGTCCTCGAAGAAGCCGCCACAGAGGCATCCGTCTCACGCCCCGGCTCGGTCCACTGGCAGACCGTCGACGTCCGCAACGCCGAGATGGTGTCCGCCGCGATGGACGAGATCTGGACCCTGCACGGACCTCTCACGGGCGTGATCAACAACGCCGCCGCCAACTTCATCGCCCCCACCGAATCGCTCAGCCCCCGGGCCTTCGAGGCCGTCACCTCCACCGTGATGAACGGGTCGTTCAACACCACCCATGCCGCCGGCCGCCGCTGGATCGAAGGCGGCACCAAGGGCGTGGTGCTGTCCACGCTGACCACGTGGGTGTGGAGCGGTTCGGCGTTCGTCGTCCCCTCCGCGATGGCCAAGGCCGCCGTGCACTCGATGACCATGTCCCTCGCCGTCGAATGGGCCCGCTACGGAATCCGCCTCAACGCCCTGGCCCCGGGACCGATCCCCACCGACTATGCCTGGGAGATGCTCAATCCCACCGACAAGAGCGCGGTCGGCGCCACCCAGGCCGACCAGGTCCCGATGGGGCGGATGGGCACCATCGAGGAGCTCGCCAACCTGACGATCTTCCTGCTGTCGGACGCATGCGACTACCTCACCGGGCAGACCATCGCCATGGATGGCGGCCAGATGCTCGCCGGGCCCGGCACTTTCGCCGGCCTGACCTCCATGACCGACGCGGACTGGGCCGCCGCCCGGGAGAAGAGCAAGGCCGCCAGCGAAGCCGCGAAGGCCCAGCGCGGCGTCTGAGCCCCATCCCGACAGCCCTGGCGCGCGTTCGCGCACCGGGCTTCACCGCACGTCCGTCAGGAGAGCCATGACCAGCGACACCCCGACCGCGCTTCGATTCTTCTCCACCGGCGCCGAAAAGCTGTTCCGAGTCTCCGATGTGACCGGCAACGACTCTCACGGGTTTTCCGAAATGGTCACGGGGCCATGGCTTGCCGACGATCACGGACGACCGTGCCGAGGAACTCTCGGTGTCGTGATGGACGACGTGATGGGACATCTCGTCAGTGGGATGACGCCCGAGGGATTCTGGGCGGTGAGCACGGAAATCCACCTCGACTTCGTAGCGGATCCACCGGTCGACGGATCGGTTCTGCGCGCCGAGAGTTGGATGTTGGGTCGAGGCGCGCGGACCGGGCTGGCTGGTGGTCGGATCGTCGATGCGCAGGGCCGTCTCATCGCCTGCGGGTCCACCCGCCTCCAGACCGTGCCACTCACCGACCCGCCGGGCGCACCCGCGGTTTCCTCCGAGGATCTGAACTCACGACTCCGAGCAGACTCGATCATCGAACTGCTGGGAGCCGAGCACACGCGCGGGGCCGGTGGCCTCGAATTCGGTCCGTCCCCGGTGCTGGCCAATCCGATGGGTAACATTCACGGTGGTGTGCTTCTGTGCGCCTCGGAGATCACCGGTTCTGCGGCGCTCTCCGCCGATGCGGGCTTCCGCGCCACCTCGATCCACATCTCGTATCTGCGACCGTGCCCGTCGGACCAACCCGTCACGTTCGCGCCGAAGATCGTGCACCGGGGTCGCAGCCTCGGAATCGTCGAGGTCACCTGTCGCAACACCGCAGGAAAGACATGCACCACCGCCACCGTCACCTGCAGCGCCGTCCACTGACCCTGGGTTCCGACACAAGATCGTGGTCGATCGCTTTCTTCGGCCGTTCGCACATACCCCACATCCAGGCGAAGATCATGACGCTTCCTGCAACAAGACAACACACCATCGCGTTGTCGGCCGCCGACACCGACTGGCAGAGACACAGCCGCTGCCGCGATGCGGACCCCTCGCTGTTCTTCGGACCCGAGAACGAAGCCGGTCACGAACGCGCGCTGCGTGAAACCGAGGCGAAGCGCGTCTGTGAGGAATGCCCCGTGCTTCTCCGATGCCGCAAGCATGCACTGGCGCACTTCGAGCAGCACGGCATCTGGGGCGGCCTGACCGAGAACGAGCGCACACGACACCGGCGACCGCTGTGGAGAGTCCTATAGCCCTCGGACAGGGCCGGCCGGATCGAGCCGATCCCGGTGGAATCCACCGGTTCGCCCTCGAATCGGCACCGGTGACGGTAGCGGACCCGATCGTCACCGCACCGCGGGATGTGCAGTATCGTGCGAATGGTACGACCGAAAGGATCATTGTGGATGCCGTCGTGATGCAGGAGTTCGGAGGACCCGATGTCTTGAGGTGGCAATCGGTCCCCGATCCGAAAGCCGACCCCGGTTGGGTCACCGTCGAATTGAGGGCAGCGGCACTCAATTGGCACGACGTCCTGGTACGACAGGGCAAGTATTCGTCACCACTGCCCCACATTCTCGGAGCGGACGGCGCAGGAATCCGCACCGACACCGGCGAGGAGGTTCTCGTGCTCCCGTCGCTGTGGTGGGGTGATCGCGAAGCCGCCCCGGGCGCGCGGTGGGAGATCCTCGGCGATCACCAGCGTGGTACCTACGCCGAACTGGTCCGAGTCCCGAAGGACTGCGTCGCACCCAAGCCCCGCGGCCTCACCTGGGAGCAGGCCGCGGCACTTCCCCTCGTCGGACTCACCACCTACCGCGCCCTGTTCACGCGCGGCCGCCTCCGCGCCGGCGAAAACCTCCTGGTCCTCGGCGCAGGCGGCGGCGTCGCGACCATGGCCGTGATGCTTGCGGCCGCCGTCGGCGCCCGGGTCACGGTAACCTCGTCGTCGACGTCCAAGATCGAGCAGGCTCGAGAGCTCGGCGCGGCGAACGGCGTGTTGTACACCGATCCTCATTGGCCGGACGCCGCTCGCCGACTCTCACCCCACGGCCAGGGCTTCGATCTCGTCCTGGATTCCGTCGGGACATGGGAACAGTCCGTCACGGCATTGCGGCCGGGCGGTCGACTGGTCGTGCTGGGAGCGTCACGCAGCGAACGCACCACCCTCGATGTCCGCCCGTTCTACTTCGGACAGTACGAACTGATCGGGACCACGATGGGCAGCCCCCACGACTTCGCGGGTCTTCTACGGCTGTTGGACGCCGAAACCGTTCCCCCCCTGCCGATCAGTGCTGTGTTTCCTCTCGCCGAAGCGGCCGCCGCACACAAGTACCTCGAACAGGGAAGCGGGTTCGGGAAGATCGTGCTCTCACACAGCTGAGAGCCGTTCGTCCGCCGGCCGTCGACACGCGTCCGGCTATCATCGATCCGGCAGGTCGGCTATCGATGCGAGAGACGCGGTTCGGCGGCGACGAGAGGATGCACAGTGGCGAGTGAGCACTCGACGCCCGCCGACGACAGTCGCGACGTGATCGACTGGATGCGCGCCGAGTGGACGGAACGACGGGATTCGGCCGATCTGGAATTCGCCACCACCATGGCCCTGTTTCGCACGCATCAGTGGATCGTCCGCGCCATGGACGGGGAGCTACGCTCACTTCGATTGTCGCGCAATGCCTATCTCATCCTGACGTCGCTGCAGCTGTCCGAGGAGCGAACCCGCACACTGGGAAAGCTGAGCAAGTACCTGATGGTCCATCCGACCACGGTGTCGATGGCGGTCGACCAGCTCGTGAAGGCCGGTTTCGTCGAACGCCATGCCCATCCGACGGATCGCCGGACCGTCCTCGCCACTCTCACCCCGGCGGGCCTGGACGTGGTCGAGGAAGCGAACGATCGTCTCGCCGGAGCCCGGTTCGGTCTCGCGTCGGTCGACACACAGACTCTCGAAACCTTGATCGCACATCTGCAACTCGTCCGCCGCGCCGTCGGCGACATCGAGACCGGCCACTGACCGGCTGAGCTTTTCGCGGTCGCAGCAGTCGAATACCGCACTCCCGCGCATCCCACACCTCTTGCCAGAAATGCTTTGTCGACCTACTATTCAAATCTAGAATTCTTTCCGGCGGGGCACGGGTCGACCCCGGGTTCCATTGCGCGTCAGCGCTTCCCTCGCCGCGATCACCCCAGTCGAGTCCCCGCACAGGAGCACACTCCCATGGTTTCCTTCGCATTCACCGACGAGCACGAAGAGTTCCGAAAAACGTTGACAGCGTTCAGCGACCGCGTTCTCCTGCCCGGCTACCGCGACCGCGCAGCGTCGACGGAGTTCCCCTTCGACATCCTGCAGAAACTCGGCGACATCGGCCTGCTGGGCATCGGACTACCCGAGCAATACGGCGGAACCGGCACCGAAGATCCCATTCTGCTCGGAATCGCCACCGAGACTCTCGCGTACGGCGACGTGAACATGGCGTCGGCTCCCGTACAGATCGGTCTGGTCGCCTCCCAACTGGCGCTGTGCCGGGACGAGGTCCAGGACCACTACCTTCCGCCGCTGATTCGCGGTGAACAAACCATCGCCATCGCCTTGACCGAGCCGGGCTCGGGATCCGACGCGAGCGCCCTTCGCACCACCGCCACCGCCGTGGAGGGTGGATGGCGCCTGAACGGGGAGAAGACCGCGATCTCATGGGCGATGAACGCCACCGCCGCACTCGTCTACGCCCGCGAACCCGGATCGGAGCGGGCACGAGGCGTCAGCTGCTTCGTCGTCCCGCTCGACGCGGACGGAGTCACCGTCAGCCACATGCCCGGCATGGGTTGCCTCCCGCTGGGCTGGGGAAGCATCCACCTCTCCGATGTCTTCGTTCCCGAATCACATCTCGTCGGGGAACTCGGCAAAGGCTTCCACTCGGTGATGGAACACTTCGACTTCAGCCGTGCCGCCCTGGGGCTGATGTGCCTCGGAGCCGCGAAGCAGAGCCTCGAGGAGGCCGCCGAATACGCCCAGCAGCGGGAAACCTTCGGACAACCACTGTCCGAGCACCAAGGCCTCGCATTCCAATTCGCCGAGCACGCCACTTATCTCGAGGGTGCCCGCTGGATCTGCTATCGGGCGCTGTGGCTCAGGGAAACCGCTCAACCACACACCGCCCTCGCGTCGATGAGCAAGTGGTGGCCACCTGTCGTGGCCAAGAACGCGATCGAGTTCGCGATGCGGGTACACGGAAATCTCGGCTACTCGACCGAATCACCTCTGCAGCAGAGATACCGCGACGTCACCGCCTATCTCGTCGCCGATGGCACCGCCGAGATCCAGAAGCGCATCATCGCCAAGGACATCTTCGCCCGCGGCACGGTATCCCTCTGACCCGACCCTCGAACGGAATACACGAATGAACACACATGGCACTGCAGCACCGAAGGAACTGAAGGACAGCAGCGCACTGGTGGTGGGAGGAACGGCCGGAATCGGCCTGGCGACCGCGGTAGGCCTCGCTCAGGCCGGCGTACCGCGCATCATGATCGTCGGCCGCGGATCGGAACGCGGATCTGCTGCCCGAGAGCGCATTTCGTCTGCCAACTCGTCGTGCGAGGTCACATTCCTGTCCGCCGACGCGACCACCGTCGAGGGCGCCACACACATCGCGGCCGAAGCCGAACGGATCCTCGACGGTGTCGACATCCTGGTCTCGACGACGGCCGCAGACACCCGGCCGGAACTCTTCGCGAACATCCCCACCGACGACATCGCACGCATCTTCAACCAACTCGCACTGCCGTGCATGTACCTCGCGAGCGAGATCGTCCCGCACATGACAGCACGGAAGACCGGGGTGATCATCAACGTCGCCTCGGATGCCGCGAAGACCGCCACCCCCGGCGAAGCGGTCATCGGAGCGGCCAAGGCGGCGATCGTCATGTTCAGCCGGACCCTGGCCATCGAAGCCAAGCGCAACGGGATCCGAGTCAATGTTCTGACCCCGTCGCTCGTCGCCGGCACCGGTTCGACCGAGCGAATCACATCCGACGGATTCAGCGCCAAACTGTTTGCCAAGGCCGCCCAGCAAGCCCACCTCGGCGTCCCCGAATCCGAAGACCTGGCCGCACTCGCAGTCTTCCTCGCCTCCCCCGCCGCACGACGGCTCACCGGACAGGCGATCAGCGTCAACGGAGGAATTTCCGCAGCCTGAGAACTACCCCCGGGGGACACACCCATCCAGACGCCTCATCCCATCGAGGCAATTCCTTCACCCTCGAGGCTGAGATCGCTTCCGAACAGTTCATTTCCCCCATTCCGCTCGAGAACATGGTTCGACCAACAACTTCCGTCCACTTCCGCCCACGAACAGGGCACCCTAAAGCAAGGATCCGCACATGGACGTCGTGGAGCACACACGGGCAATCCTTCCCGAGGACCGCTACAGCGCGAACACGCTGCACGCGTTCCGATCGAACGGTTACTGGCGTGACGAGAGCCTGACCGAACACGTCGACCGATGGACGGAGACAGACCCGGATTTCGTCGCCGTCACCGACGGCTACAGCACGCTCACCCGCGGCGAACTTCGCGCACAGGCATATCGGCTGGCGGCGTCACTGAGGAAACTCGGCGTCGCCCCCGGCGACCGGGTTCAGGTGCAGCTGCCGAACTGGAACGAATTCGTCGTCATCTATGTGGCCGCAGCCCGGATCGGCGCTGTTGTGGTGCCCACGATGCCGGTCTACCGGCACGACGAGGTGCGCTACGTCCTCCAGCACTCCGGAGCCAAGGTCTCCTTCGTCACGGAAGAGTTTCGCAAGTTCCGCTATGCCGACATGCTGGCGGAGATCCGTGGCGAGCTGCCCGGGCTCGAGCACGTCGTCGTCGTACGTGGATCTGCACGTGCCGATGAGCTCGCATTCGAATCACTGATCGCCGGAAACCATGTGCCTGGCCCCGACGAACTCGGATCGCCGCCGCCGGCGGATGCCGCTCACGCGATCATCTACACCTCGGGCACGGAATCACGCCCGAAGGGCTGCCAGCACACGTTCAACACCCTGTCCTTCACCGTCTACGGTCTCGGTCGCGAGGTGATGGGCCTGGGCCCCGACGATATCGTCTTCATGCCCTCCCCGGTCACGCATGCAACCGGACTCGCCGTGGGCGTGGCGACACCGTTGATCCTCGGGAGCGGAATTCACCTACTCGACGTGTGGGAACCCCACGAGGGACTTCGACGCATCGCCGAGTACAGGACAACGGTCAGCATGGCCGCGACACCGTTCCTCCAGATGGCACTCGGGGCGATCGAAGCAGGCGCGGCTCACGACCTGAGCTCGATGCGACTCTGGGTGAGCGCAGGCGCCCCGATCCCGGAAACCCTACTGCGGGATTGGAAGACAGCGCTCCCTGACTGCACCCTCCTTCCGGTATACGGCAGTAGCGAGGGACTGTTGGTGACCGCCGTGCGTGTCGACGACCCCGTCGAGAAAGTGCTCTCCTCCGACGGGCGGGCCTTCGAGGGTGTCGATCTCGAAATCCGCGACGACGCGGGTACCGTGCTGCCGGCCGGCGAGGAAGGCCAGATCTTCTACGGTGGACCGGGTATCTTCCTCGGATACTGGCGCGATCCCGAGCGCACCGCCGCGTCGATCGACCACCGAGGGTTCCTCGCGTCCGGTGATCTCGGCCGCGTCGACGCGGAGGGCTTTCTGCGGGTCACGGGGCGCATCAAGGACCTCATCATCCGGGGAGGCATGAACATTTCCGCGCGGGAGGTGGAGGAGCACCTCTTGGCACATCCGCGGATCGTCGCAGCAGCGGCGGTGGCGATGCCGGACGCCCGACTCGGCGAGAAGGTGTGCGCCTTCGTTGTCGTCGACGGCGATGCACCGACCCTGGAGGAGGTGGCCGACTTCCTCCGAAACGAACGTAAGGCCATGATGCAGAAGATCCCGGAGAAGCTGGTGGTCGTGGATCAACTCCCCACCACCGCGACCGGAAAGATCCAGAAATTCCTCCTCCGCAAGCAGGCAGCCGAATTGGCTGCCGACGCCTGATCGGCTGCCGCCGCCCGCGGAGGCACATGCCGACAGAGACCGGTCGGCTGCCTACCGCGGGTACCGGTAGATGGCTTCGGACCGATTCGCCGCGCCCAGTTTTCGAAGAATCTTCTTGACGTGTGTCTTCACCGTGAAGATGCTGATCACCAGTTCCTCGGCGATTTCGGCGTTGGACGCACCCCGAACAACCAATGCGAAGACCTCGCGTTCACGAGCAGTCAGGCAGTCGATCGCCGGCGCATCCGGGACCTCGTGGGTGTTTCCGGTCGGCAGGGCGGCCCACCGGGTGGAGTTCTCGTCGACGAAATGCACATCGGCATACCCGAGACGCTCGACTTCCCTCGCCTCCTGCTGCAATCGTTGGATTATCAGAGCCTTCTGTTCGCTGAGACGATCAGCGAGCATCACCCGTTCGAACAGCGTTCCGGAAGTCCGCGCGAATGCGTCGATCACCTCTCTGTCCACTGCGTCCAATGGCTCACCGGCGACACGACTTCCGTGCACGAGCCCGATCACCCCGGCCGACACGGTGATCGGAGCCACCACATACGCGCTCGATGCGAGCATCTGCACAGCCTCGTCGGTCGGCCCGATGTCGGTGTCCGATCCGACGAGCACCGCTGCCCCTGTCTCGCATGCCCGGTCCTCGGCGGAGCCGGAAGTGAGGGGCAGGGCGTGCGGCGAGAAAACTGTCTGCTCTGCCCTTTCCTCGCTGTACAGGTCCAGCACCGTCCACGTTCCGTTGTGCACTTCGGACAACAGTATTCGGTCGAGGTGGGCAATGTGTGCCAGCTCCCGGCAGATGAGCTTGCGGAGACCGGCGACCGACTCGGCTCCGCGAAGACGACGCATCGCTCCGGCAAACTCGTCGGGCGAGAATTCATGCGCCGGTTCGGAATACTGCGTGCGGATTCGCCGCCGCAATTCCTGGAGATCAGCAATGAGACGACCGAGTGACCGCCGCCGCTCGGGGCCGAGTGCTGTGAGCGCAGCGAACGCAGATTCGGTGGCTGCATCGAGCAACGCTACGCAGGTGCCGGGAAAATCCGGCCGAGCCTTGTAGGGCCGCAGATCGATACCGTAGTCGTTCCCCAGCCGGTCGAGGAGGTCGATCACAGCCTGTGGCAATCCGCGTTCGGCCACCGCCCGGGAGGTTCTCTGCCCCTGCGATTTCTGTCTCATCGCTGTCGTCGAGCCTGGCTCGAGTAGAGGGCAGCCGCGGCAGCGCGCGTCGGTACGTGCAATTTCTTGAGTACTGCCTTCACGTGCGACTTCACGGTTCCCTCGGAAATGACCAGCGCTTGGGCGATCTGGCTGTTCGTAGCTCCCGTCGCGAGATACGAGAGGATCTCGCGTTCCCGAAAGGTCAGCACCGAGTTCGGTTCGACCATCTGGCGGTCGTCGGGCTTGCCAACGGCGCCGTCCGCCGTTACCTCGGCACGACGGGAGAGAATCGCGTCGGCCTTCGAGATCCGATCGAGCATGTCCTGAGTTTCGTCGAACGACTTCTCGATCCGTGCACGTTGCAGTTGGAGCCGTTGCTTCAGAACGGCCTGCTCGTAGATGATCGCCAGAACGGTTGCGAAGGTGTCCAATCGATCTCGATCACTCGGGTCGAGCGCATCGCTCGACCCGGGACGATCGGCATGGAGCAGCCCGATGACTTTTCCCCCGGACATCACCGGTGCAGCGACGTATGCCGACGTCCGGGATGCACTGACCAACTCCCTGTGGGTGCGCCGATCGTCGGCTGGGGCGGCAACCAGCGCCGGAACCCGGCGGCGTACCAGCTCGGTTTCCAGGGGCGCCTCCGCCAGCGACAGTTCGGTGGAGGCGATGTAATCGGAGAAGTCGAGTGGGGAGCCGTCGAGTTCAGGCCGTAGATAGAGGCGACGCGGCTGCCAGCGGGAGCCCGACACGGCGGAGATCAACGAGCGCGTGAACGCCAACTTGGTGCAGACGATGCTCGGTGCCGACTCGATGATCTCGCGCGGCGGAAGCTCCCGGAGTTGGACGGCGACGTCGTGGACCGCGCCCAGCTCGGCAACCCGACGGACGGCCTCTTCCTTGGCGAACTGCTCTTCCAGGTGTTCGATGTCGACGAGGATTCGACATGCGTCCTCGATGTCCGCTCCGGCTATCCGTCCCTCGGTCAGCGCATCGGCGAGCCTGCGCCGCGCCGTGGCCAACGACACCGCCAGGGCAGAAGGGCGCGGGTCGCAGGGTTGGTCGCCCAGCAGTTTGCCTGCCGTGCCGAGGCATTCGGTGGCTCGCTGGAGGAGATGCGTCGAAGTCGTCCGGCTCACCGTCACCCTGCACCCTCGACCTTTCTCGTCCATGCCGCCCACTCCTTGTGACTGAAGTCACTCGGAAGTATAGCCAGCTCGGAGCGCACCGTCCAATGGTATGACCGATACAAGGGTGGGCGCCGCGGCAGTGTCCCACGAGTGGAGGAATCGACAGCCCGGAGACCGGATGCTCTGGCCGTGCCCGCACGGTGTTCTCTACCGTCCGGGCAGCAAGCAGATATGCCTCACAGAGATGATGTGAACCGTCGCCGGAGTCCGATGCCGCGCCGGTCGGCGACCCCGGGCCGGAGGTCCTTTCCGCGCCGACAGCCGGACCTCGCCACCTCGCTCACGCCACACGAAGCCCTATCCCAATCGGACAGAGCATTTTGGACTGTCCTTTACATTGGCCAGTCCATATGGTGGCATGTGTGACGGGGACCACTTCCCGCGGGGCCCGCTGGTGGCATCGCCGCCAACCATCGAAAGCAATCGACAGGAGCTTCCATGAGCACAGTCGGCACGACTGGGTTGCAGGCGCCCACACGGCACCTGAACCGCTGGTGGTATGTCGCCACCGGCTTTCTCACACTGCTGTTCGGCACCAGCACGGTCAACGTCCTGTTCAACATCCTCGGCAAGCCCATGACCGAGGAGTTCGGCTGGGACCGCAGCATCATCGCCAACGGTCTCTCCATCGAGACGATGATGGTCGGTGTCAGCATCGTCATCCTGGGCTTCCTCATCGACCGCTACGGCCCCAAAGTGCCTTCGGTGCCGATGGCCCTGACTTTCGGAATCGGCCTCATGTTGATGGCCGCGCTGCCGAACAACGAAATGTTCTTCTTCGCGCTCTGCATCGTGATCGGCGCCGGCGCCGGCGCGGTAAACCCGGTAGCGCACTCCACCGTGGTGAGCGCTTGGTTCCAGGACCGTCGCGGCATGGCGCTGGGCATCCTCATGGCCGGTCTCGGTGCCTGCGGGGTATTGATGCCGTACCTCGCCAACTGGGTACTGAGCATGGGCAGCTGGCGCGTGGCCTTCCTCGTCATCGGCGCGGTGTGCACGATCATTCCGACTTCGGTCTATGCATTCGTCACCCGGATGCCGGCCGAACACGACGCCGAACGCGAGGCTGCACGTCTGCAAGGCCGGGTTGCCGGAGAATCTCTCCTCACCGTGGCCCGGAAATACCGACAGTTCTGGTTGCTCTCCGTCGCCATCTTCCTGGTGTCCTCGGCCACCTTCGGCCTGATGTCGCAGGTGGTACCGATGACCACCGACAAGGGCATCAGCCAGACCACCGCCGTGTCCGTCCTGTCCGTTCTCAGCCTGTCCTCGATGTTCGCTCGCCTGCTCGTCGGCTACCTGCTCGACCGCTTCTACGCGCCCCTGCTCGGCTCGATCATCTTCGCACTGTGCGCGATCGGCGTCTTCCTCATGATCACCTCGTCGGAGGTAGGACTGCTTGTCATGGGCTCTGCACTGATCGGCCTGGGGCTGGGATCCGAGGGCGACCTCGCCGCCTACATGGTGAGCCGGTACTTCCCCAAGCATTCGTACGGTCGGGTGCTGGGATTCATCTACTTCCTCTACGCCCAAGGCGCAGCCTTCGGAATCTTCCTGCTCGGACAGATATACAGCGCCACGGGGTCCTACCGCGCCGGGGCACTCCCGATCATCGTGCTGGTCGGCATCGGCATCGCCTGCCTGCTGATGATGGGCTCCTACCGCTTTACCCTGAACCACAAAGAGGTCGATGCTGCCGAAGCGGCCCGGGAGACCACAACGTCGCCAGTTTCGCACTGATACCCCATCGACCAAAAAGGAGCAGAGATGACCGACGGATTCCACGACGCCCTGATAACGCAGTCCACCTCGGAGATGCCGGAGAAGTTCTTCGACCGGTTCATGTTCAACCTCCATCCGGACGACGGCACCGCGCCCTCGGTAATCCTCGGCGCCGGGGTCTATCCGCCGCGGAACGTCGTGGACGGCTTCGTCGTGCTGACCACTGCAACCGAGCAGCGCAACCTCCGCGTCTCCACCGAACACGACGCAACCGACAAAGCTTCCGTCGGGCCTCTGCGATGGGAAACCGTCGAGGACAACACCACGTGGCGAATCCGACTCGACGAGAACAAAACCGGACTCGAACTCGACCTTCTCTGGCACGCCCGGGCGCCCTACTGGCTCGGATCCGTGGACGTGACGAACACCGACGGAAACCTCACCTCGTTCGACCATCTCTTCCAGCCCGGTCGCTACCAGGGCACGCTCACGCTGGACGGCACCACAACCGATGTCACCGGTTGGTACGGGCTGCGGGACCGTTCCCGCGGAGTACGTACCATGTCCGGAGGCCAGGGCCTGCACATCTGGTATCAGGCCCAGTTCCCTGACCGCACATTCGGATTCCTCCTCGTCGAGGACCGGCACGGCGGACGGATCCTGCTGGAAGGCGCCGTCATGCACGACGACGGGCGACTCGACGACATCACGGACGTCCGGCACAGCCTGGCATTCACGACAGGTAACGACCTTCTCCACGGCACAGTGGAGATCGTGACCGCCACCGGCGCGACCTACCGTGTCGATGCCGATGCCTCGGCAGGCGGTGGATACATGGCAGGTGGCGGTTACGGCGGACACCACGGACAGGTTCGTGGTCGCGACTTCGAAGAGTTCGATGTCTATCCCCTCGACGGGACGGTGGGTCCGACGACTCTCGACTCCGCCCTGACGGACCGATGCTGCACGTTCGAGTGGAACGGACAGACCGGATACGGCATTTTTGAGTTCGCCCTGTCGCGTTCGGCGTCCTACGCCTACCGCCCTTCCTCGGTGTGACGGACCGGGCCCTGTGCTGTCCCTGCGCCGATCGGTCGGTGCAGGGACAGCACAGGGCCGCAACGTGTTCCGGAACGACGTCACATCAGCACCGTGAGATCGGCAAGACCGGCCGTATCCCTGTCGGCAGGTGAGCGAAACCCGACGAATTTCACGGTACAGCGGACACGGGATGAGCCGGTCCCCTCTGCCCCGGGGAGACCGCGTCGGCGCCGCGTCTCTCGTAGGGAACGAAGTCGGTCCCATACTTTTCTCGCATGATGATGATCTTCTGGATCTGTGCCGTACCGTCGGCGATCTCGACGGACATCACGTCACGCAGGCGTTGCTCGAACGGAAGTTCCGTCGAGTAGCCGTAGTTGCCGTGCAGGAGGAGGCATTCCTTGACCGCTGCGCTCGCCACGAGCGGGCCGTACCACTTCGCCATCGCCGCATCGCTGGTGTGCGGCAGGCCGAGGGTGCGCTTCTCGAGCGCCGCGTAGCAGATCAACCGGGCCGCCTCGACCTTGGTGAGGTGTTCGGCAATGGGAAACGACACCCCCTCGAACTTCGCCAATGGCTCACCGAACGCCGTGCGCCGGCGCACGTACTCGGCTGTCTCGTCGAGGGACGCCCGGGCCGCGCCGAGTCCGGTCAGCGCGAGCAGCGGCCGCGTGAAGTCGAACCCGTTCAGCACGCGGGAGAAGGCACGCCCTTCGAGACCGATCAGGTTCTCCGGCGGCACCTCCACACCATCCAGATGCAGCACCCCGCGACCGAGGATGCCCCATCCTGTATCCGGAACCGCCGATGTGGCAATGCCGCGTGCGTCGAGCGGCACCAGGAACGTCGACACGCCGACGTCCTTGCCGTCCCGGATCGTCCGTGCGGCAAGGATGATCGCTTCCGCCTCGGCAAGCATGGTCACCGATGTCTTCTCGCCGGAAATGATGTATCCGTTTGCGGTAGCTCGCGCGACGGTCTTGATATTGGCGGCGTCGGATCCGGTCTCGGGTTCCGTCAAGCCGAATGCGACGTAGGTTTCGCCCGCAACGAGGCGCGGCAGCCACCTCTCGACGACGACATCGGATGCGTGGTGCCGGATCAGCGTGCTCATCAGCATGACAGGAATCGTCATGTTGGCGACGTTGAAGTCCGCGTAGGCGAGTTCCTCGACGGCGACGCCGGCCGCAGCGAAGTCCTCCCGCTCGAGGGGGTTGTACTCCTCTCCTGCGAGAAGGCCGTAGATCCCCAGATCGGCGATCTCACGATGCAGATCCCACGGGAACGTGGAGGACTTCGCGCGCTGGAGATACCCGGGCGCCAGGCGTTTCGTTGCGTAGGCCCGCACCGCATCACGGATTCCGTGTGAATCGGCGTTCAGCAGCTGTGTCAACGGGTCACCCCTTTGTCGGTTACCGGTTCGGTCATCCGCTGCGATGGAGGCGTCGTCACGAGACCAGATCCGCCGAGGACTGCTCGGCCGGGGCGCTGTCGTTCATCGGTGCCGCGGTCAGCGTTCCGTCGGCGATCTGTTCTTGCACGCGGAACTTCTGGATCTTGCCGGACGGGGTCATGGGAAGGGACCGGGTGAAGTACCACAGAGCGGGTGTCTTGTGGGCGGCGAGTCGCTCGCGGAGCCAGGATTTCAGCTCCGCCGCGGTGGGGAACGAGTCCGGGTCCTTCATCCGCACCACGGCGCCGATCTGTTCGCCCCATTTCTCGTCCGGCACACCGATGACCGCGACCTCCGCGACGGCGGGGTGCCGGTAGAGGAGTTCCTCGATCTCCCGGGGATAGATGTTGAGACCGCCCCGGATGATCATCTCCTTGAGGCGACCGGTGATCTTGAGGAAGCCCCGGCTGTCCATCACACCCAGATCGCCCATGCGCAGCCATCCGTCCGCATCGACGGTCGCGGCGGTTTCGTCGGGCATGTCCGAGTATCCGAGCATCACCTGGTAGCCGCGGCAGCACACCTCGCCCTGCTCACCGACAGGAACGATTTCGCCGGAGACCGGGTCGACGATCTTGACCTCGAGTTCCGGCAGCGGCTGCCCCACCGTCGTTGCCTGGTCCACGACGGTGTCCGTGATCCGCGTCTGGCTGATCACCCCGTGCATCTCGCTCTGGCCGAACAAGATGGTGAAGTGACAGTCCAGGTCGCGGGTGACTCGGTCGACAAGCGCCTCGGGTACTGCCGCGGCGCCGGACATGACGGTGTGGATGCTCGACAGGTCGCGGGTGTGCCGGTCCGGATGGTCGAGCAGGGCGATGAGCATCGTGGGCACCATCAACGAGTGCGTGCCGCGATAGGTCTCGATCATCTCGAGCATCAAGGCCGGCTCGAAGGCCGGCAGGATCACGTAGGTTCCGTGGGCGGCGAACGTGCCGAGTTCTGTGACGCCACCACCTCCGATGTGGTACATCGGCATGGCGTTGACGCAGATCAGCGGGTCTGTCCGGCCGGCCCGTTCGAACACGAACGCGGCTTCGTTGGCAAGGCCTTTGTGGTGCAGCAGTGCGCCTTTCGGGAATCCGGTGGTGCCCGAGGTGTACTGCAGTTGCACCGCGTCCGTGGGCAAGACAGCCGGGAACTGCGTGGTCGGATCGCCGGTGCGCACGAATTCGGCCCATTCGCTGCCCGATACCACTGTGTGCAGTCCGGGCAGGGTCGGCCGGACCTCGTCCAGAATCGCGGACAGGTCCGCGCCGCGGTAGGACTCGCGGTAGAAGAGACCGGCAGCCTTGGATTGCCGCAGGATGTACTCGAGCTCGTGGGCCCGGTATGCCGGGTTGATGCCGACCAGCACCATGCCCGCCATCGCGATCGCCTGGTGCAGGATCACCCAGTCGGCACTGTTGGGCGCCCACACCGCGATCCGATCGCCGGGGCGGAAGTGTGTGAGCAATGCGCGGGCGGTCGCTTCGGTGTCGGCGAGCAACTGGCGGTAGGTCCATTCCCGCCGGTCCGCCGGGTCGGCAACGCCGTCGACGAGCGCGACGCGGTCGGGGACGGTCGCGACCCCTTCCCGAAGAAGTTCACTGAACGTGATGTCTCGAATGCCCGTGCTTGTGGAGGCCGGCCAATAGGACATCTCTAGCGACATGATGTGCTCCTGCTTTCGGCTGGGGGGATGGAAGAAGGGAAGACTGCAGGGACCGCCCGGGGTCCTCGACCGGACACCTTGGAGTGTAATCGCGGTCACACCAAATATAGTACCAATCAGGGGACTTCCGCTACAATTGTGTCAAACATTTTGATCGGCGAAATCTCCGTTTTCATCCCGAAACACTTGAAGCCGGCCGAGGTTCACACCTCGACCGGCTTCTCGCTGCAACCACTATCCCGCGGAAATCCCCCCGTTCGGACTGACCACCTGCCCCGTGATCCGCCGCGCCTGCGCACTACAGAGAAACAGCACGAGGTCGGCAACATCACCCGGCTCCGCCACCCCCAACGACGCGAGTCGGCTCGCCTTCTCGAACAGTTTCGCGCTGAACGGCTCGGACATGACGCGATCGAAACCGCCGGTGTCGCGAATGAGAGACGGTGTCACGGCATTGACCCGGATTCCGTCCCGTTTGGCTTCCATCGCAAGTGTTTTGGTGAACATGACGATTGCTGCCATGGCCGCACCGATCACGCTCTCACCGGGCGTCGGGTGCTTTGCCGCGTCGGAGGCGATGTTCACGATCACCCCGCCGCGCTGCTGTCGCATCGCCGGCAGGACAGCCCGGCACATGTTGAGGGGGCCGAGAGCCTGGTTGACCAGGACTCCCGGGATATCCTCGGGATCCATTTCGTGGAACAGACGCGGGTTGAACGAACCCGTCGTGCTGTTGACGACGATGTCGGCAGCACCGAGTGAATCCGTGAGTTCCGCCGCCACCCGCACCGCCTCCCCGGGAACGTTCACGTCGGCCGCGGCGAACAGACACCACACACCGGGCGCGAGCGTTCGAATGTGCTGTGCTGCTTTCTCTCCGCGTTCGACATTGCGTCCGATCAGACCGATCCGCTGAGCACCCGCGCGCACGAATCGGCGGGCCACCTCGAGCCCGACGCCACTTGTTCCCCCGACGATGTAGATCGTCGACTCGGCCGGAACCGGTACCCGGAAATCACTCGGTTCGTTCATCGTCAATCGTTCCTCTGCAGATCGAGCATCACCGGTCCCCCGGCGTGCACATGATTACCGTCCAGGACACCGTCGCAACTCGCACAGTGCCGCCGACCGCCCGGACTGCTCGATGCCATCTTCGTCTCCGTCGCAGCATCGCGCGCGGTCGGAGCCGTTCGGGCGCCGCGATATTCGTCGCGTGCGAGCAACCCCGCGCCGTAGGCACCGGCGATCTGCGGCTGGTCGAGCACCTCGATCGGGTGTCTCAATGCCTCTGATACACAACGGATCGCTGCCGGGTTCTTGGCGACACCGCCGGTCATCACCGCCGGTGTCGCCCTACCGACCTGAGCGACCAACGCGAGGGTGCGCGCCGCGACCGCGCGGTGCACAGAAGCGGCGATGTCGGCCTTGTCCTGCCCTTGCGCGAGCAGAGAAATCACTTCGGTTTCGGCGAACGTGGCACACATACTGCTGACCTCGAGGCCGTCGGCACCGGTGAGCGCAAGGTCGCCCACCGCGTCGATGTCGACCTCGAGCGCGCGGGCCAGCACATCGAAGAATCGGCCCGTTCCGCTCGCACAGCGGTCGTTCATGGCGAAACGTTCCACCAGTCCGTCGTCGTCGACGATGATCGCCTTGCTGTCCTGGCCGCCGATGTCGATGACGAGCCGAACCCCCGGACGCAGTGCCGCTGCGCCGCGCGCATGACAGGTGATCTCGGTGAAGGTGCGGTCGGCGCCCGGCACCAATCGGCGGCCGTACCCGGTGCTCACCGTCCGCCGAATGGCCTCGCGTGGCACTCCCGCCGCGATCGAGGCACCCTCGATCGCGCGGGCGACAGCTTCGCGGCTCACAGCGCCCATCTGCACGACATCCGTCCCGCACAACGCCCCGTCCTGATCGACGACGGCAGCCTTCGCGGTCGTCGATCCCAGATCGACGCCCATGACGAACCATTTGTCGGTACTCATCACACTCGCCTCTTCCCGGTAGGGCGTCGCGCTAGACCGCGGACCTCATCCGCTGCACGTCGATCGCTTCGAGCATCGCTTCGAGGCGACTGTCGAACAACTCGTCGTTGTAGAACGATGCGTCGGCAACGTCCCCCTCGAAGAAGAACGACTTGACTCCGCGCTCGGTCTCGGCAGCCCGGGCGAGCATGGACTGGGGGTTGGTCATCGCCCGGCAGGTTCGGGTGGAGTGGAAGGCGATGCCGTCGATCGCGTATTCGTCGAGACGACGTAGCAACAGCTCCCGCAGGTTCTTCAGCCCGTGGTTCAGAGGGCAGAGCAGGTAGTGCTGTGCCATACCGAGCAGCGGGTTGTCGACGTCGATGAGCTGCGGTTCCTGCCAGAAGGATTCGTGGGTGTACCGGCCGGCCACCACGGCCACGTCGTACTCGGCGAACTTCCTGGTCAGGAATCCGAGTTTGTTCCAGTTCATGATCCCGTCGAAGTAGACCCGATAGCGCTCGTTCTCCACGGCGCTGACACCGTCGGTGATCCGCTGTTCGATCTCGGCTTTCACCCCGGCGAAGTAGTCCACGAGATCCTGATTTCCGGGGAGGAAGTTGATCGGCGCGATGCTCGCCACCCAGTCCCAGTAGGTCGCGGGGGTCGGTGCCTGCCGGCACAGTTCCATACCTTCAAGGCGCAACTCCGAAGCCCGCTTGATGTACGACATGCTTTCGCTGAGCGCATCCCAGTCGAACGGCCGGCCGGTCTGGTATTCCAGGAAGTCGATCAGTTCCCGGAGCTGGCCCTCGACGTACTTGCCGACCTCGATCCACTCCTCGCCCCGCATGTATCCCGCGTCGGGCTTGTTGCCCCACAACATCGGAATTGAGACGTTGAACAGGGGCAAAGCGCGATCGAACACGCGGTACGTCATGGCGTCCCACTGCTGTCCGGTGCTGCAGCCGGCATACCCGTTGACGAAGAAGTCCGGGGCCGGCAACTTACCGGCGAGCTCCTGCTGGTCGGTCAGGCCCACGACGCCGGTCTCGCTCCGATCGCTGTTCTGGTGCGTCAGGACGGCGCATCCGAGGTGCGTGCGGGCGTACGAGCACAGCTCGTTGATGTAGCCGTACTCGGCCCCGGCGGCCTGGGCCGGACCCTCGAGATGCTGAGCGGCCAGTCGTGCGGCAAATGCCTCACCATGACACCATTCGAGGCCGGCCGCCTGGAAGAGCGGGTTCAACGCGGCGCCGTTGTACCAGACGACGTGCTTTCCGCGCTCCTTCGCGGTGAAAATGTTCTCCCAGTAGTCCGCGACCAACTTGCCGCCGGCCCGGGTACTGGACAGGCGATTCGCCTTGTCCTTGCGCGGTTGTGCAACAGTCATCGTGATCTCCCTCAGGTAGTCGAGCGGGCTTCAGGACAGCGCCGGCACGTGCTGCCGACGGATTCGCTCGACAAAGGTCTCGACCCTGGTCCGGAGCGTTTCCACAGGATTGCCCTCATGCTCGGTCTCGATGAGGAGCACGGGGATTCTATTGGCCTCCAGAGCTTTCCGAAGTTCCGGGTAGTAGAGCATGTGCGGTTCGCAGAACTTCGCCATCATCACGATCACACCGTTCGCATTGCTGCGGGCGAGTTCGTCGATCAGATATCGGTCCCAGTCGACCTGAGTGGTCACTCGGGTCGGGCACGGGGCGTTGAGGTTTCGCTCCAGGTACCAACTCGACAGCGCCTCGAACGGATCGCCGTTCTCGGGCACATCGGTGGAGATGTAGCGATATCCGGTGTACAGGTCGTCGTCGACCACGATCACCCCGGTCTCCTCGATCACGTCCAGCAGTTCGGGCCGCGGGGCGTGGCAGAAGTGGCCGGACAGGTAGAGCCTGACCGCGTCGGGCTGCCCGTCGTCGGCCGGGTCGATCCCGTCGAGAAGGCGCTCGAGGACGGCGGTGTGTTCGGCGATGTCCATCACCATGCTCGACTTCACCAGCACCTGCATTTCGCTCGCGGTGATGCGGAGGCGACCGGAGCGACGCAGCGCGTAGAACTCGCGCAGCAGCCGCCGGTTGGCGTTGAACGCCCGAATGCTGGCGCTCAAGGCGTCGGCCGTGATCGAAACTCCAAGGGTAGCTTCGATCCCGGCCGCGAGTTCGCCGATCCGTCCCGCCACTCGCGGCCTGGTCCAGGCATCGTCCATGGCGCTGGTGAGCTGGGCGAAGTGCACCGGCTTCTCGGGTCGCAGCCATCGGATCACGTCGACCGCGCCGAGCAGCTGCACGCAGTGGTCCGCCGCCACGATGGCGTCGAAGACGTCGAGCCGACCGAGCGCCGCCTGATCGGCGACACTGCGGGTGTATCCGCAGTAGAACTCGGCGAGCAGGTTGCGTCCCTCGGTGATCGGGGTGCGGCTTTCCTGGATGAGCACCGGAAGGGCGCCGGCGGCGTGCACGAGTTCGGATGGAAAGTTCATCGGGAAGGAGCCGATCACGCCGCCTTCGTGGGTCGCCTTCCATGTCTGCGCGTAGTCGACGGGATCGTCGGCCGCGGCACGCAGAGTCGCCATCGGTTCTGGACTGAGTCTGTTCACGTTTCGCCCTCGGATTCGTCGATGGATGCCGGAAGCGACAAGTCGGTGTACTGCTGCGGCATCGAGCTAGATAATACTTAATTTGATAGTTAGTATCCAGAGTTGTCAAACATTGGGTCGTTCGGAGGTAGAAGATGACGCGTGTACTCGACGGACTGCGGGTGGTCGAACTGGCCGGGATCGGCCCGTCGCCCCATACCGCAATGATGCTGGCCGATCTCGGGGCAGACGTCGTTCGGATCGAACGCCCCGGCGGGGTCAACCAACTCGTACCCGTGGAACAGGACGCCGGCTTGCGCAACCGCCGATCGGTGCACGCCGATCTGAAAGATCCCGACGATCTGCAGCGCGTGCTCAGGCTCGTCGACAATGCCGATGTGCTCATCGAGGGCTATCGCCCCGGCGCGGCGGAGCGCCTCGGCGTCGGCCCCGAAGTGTGCCGAGCACGCAATCCCCGACTCGTCTACGCCCGGATCACCGGATGGGGACAGGACGGCCCACTGGCCGCCTACGCCGGGCACGACATCAACTACCTCGCCCTCACCGGGGCGTTGAACGCGATCGGACGCAAAGGCGAACGCCCACTGGCACCACTCAACCTGGTCGCCGACCTGGGAGGCGGATCGATGCTGGCGATCACCGGCATCCTCGGCGCCCTCTATGCCCGGGAGCGGTCCAGGCAGGGTGACGTCGTCGATGTCGCGATGGTCGACGGCGTCAGCACACTGATGACGATGTACTGGACGCTGACCGAGAACGGACTGTGGTCCGCCGACCGAGGCACCAACGTCGTCGACAGCGGCGCCCCGTTCTACGACACCTACGAATGCGCCGACGGGCGGTACGTCGCAGTCGGCGCGGTCGAACCGGCCTTCTACGCACAACTACTCACAGGCCTCGGACTCGATCAGGCCGACCTTCCGGACCAATACGATCGCAGCGCCTGGCCCATGCTGCGCGCCCGGTTCGCCGAGATCTTCCGGGCACACGATCGCGACCGATGGGTGGACCATTTCGCCCCCCTCGACGCATGCCTCACGCCGGTGCTCGCCCTGGAGGAGGTCGCCACGCACCCGCACATCGCCGCGCGCGGAACAATCGTCGAATCGTTCGGACAACGTCAGCCCGCGGCATCGCCGCGCTTCTCGAACGCGGCGCCGGCAACGTACGCGGCACCCCGCGCACCCGGCGCCGACACCGCCGCGGTACTACGCGACTGGGGCGTCGTCGAGGGCGCGCACTGATGCGCGGCAGCCCGCTGGCCCTGCACCGTCGGCAGTGCGGGGCGTGTGGCGTGGCTCCGACCGCCTGCGCGACGATGTACCTATGACTGATCCCGACATCGGGTCCGTATCCGACAAGGACTCACCCCCCGCCCGCAGCGCCCGATCCGTGCTTGTGACGGTGCTCGGCGAGTTGGTCGAACCGTGCGGTCGGCCGGTCCGTACCGCGGCGCTGCTCTACGTCCTGAGGGGTCTCGGATTCGGTGAGCCCGCGGCACGGCAGGCGCTGGCCCGCACAGGCTCGTCCGGGTTGATTGCCGCGCAGCGGGTCGGTCGGGAAACCTTGTGGCACCTGACCGAGAAAGCGCACCGCCTGTTCGCCGAAGGCGACATGCGCGTGTTCCCCCCCGAAGTCGACGTCACCCAATGGGACGGACGCTGGCTGGTCATCAACGTCCCGGTTCCCGAATCACACCGCTCGAGCCGGAAGAAACTGTATGCGGCATTGCGGTGGGCCGGCTTCGGAAACCCGACCCCCGGCGTCTGGGTGACCCCCCACATCGATCGTGCCGCCGAGGCCGCCAGGACGATCGAGTCTCTCGGATTGACCGACAACACGGTCACGTTCGTCGGCCCCATCGGCCAGCCGGGTATCACCGAAGCCGAACTCGTCCGGCGGTCCTGGGATCTCGGCGAGGCCGAGAAGGTCTACGACGAGTTGCTCACCCGCTTCGACGTGCGCGAATTCAGCTCCGCCGACGAGTTGCTGATCACCCACCTGCAGCTGGCCGATTCCCTGCGCCGGATGCCCTACCTCGATCCCCGGCTGCCCGAGGTGCTGCTGCCGGACTGGGCCGGATTGCAAGCGGCGAAGCGACTACGCGATCTGCGTACCGAGTGGACCCCGGCAGCACACGCTCGTTGGCGCGAAATCGCGGGCATCGAGTAGCGACCACCGGGCCGGTGCCCGTCCCGACCCGATCAGACGCCGGCCGCGGTCAGGCCCGCCGCCCGGTGAGCGGCGTCGAGGAAGGCCCGCACCAGGGCGCCGTCGCGGTAGTACTGATCCCCCACGCCGGCGACGGCCCGGCGCCGCCCGTACTCGTACAGCACCGCCAGCTTCCACAGAGCCAAGGCGGTATACCAGTCGAGGTTCGACAGATCGGCGCCGGTGGCAGCCGCATACCGCTGGGCGAGTTCGTCGCGGGTCGGGTAGCCCTCTTCGAGGACGGCGACACCGAGGTCCTCGGTCGGCGTGCGGTCCTGTCCTTCGACGGGATACGACGCGAGGAAGTACCCGAGATCGAACAGTGGGTCACCGATCGTCGCGAGCTCCCAATCCAGCACCGCCGCAATACGTCCCGGCGGCGCGGCAGCGAGGATGACGTTGCCGATGCGGTAGTCGTTGTGGATGATCGCCGCACCGGACTCGGCCGGAACGTGGGCGGCGAGCCACGCGTCGATCTCCGCGAACTCCGGCGGCGGCGTCCCGTCCTCGGCCGCCACCAGTCGGCCCATGCGACGCAGGTGACGCTCGTTGAATCCGTCGGGCCGGCCGAGGTCACCGAGACCGGCAGCCTGCCAGTCGACCGCGTGCAGAGCGGCGAGGGTGTCGATCAGCGCCTCACCGATCCGGCGACGATCGGCCGGTGCGCTCAGTGCTGCCGGGGTCTCTGTGGTGACCACCGGACCGGCCACGTAGTCCATCACGTAGAACGGGACGTCGAGCACGTCGCCGGTCTGACCGACAGCCAGCACGGCCGCCACCGGTACGCCGCTGTCGGCGAGTGCACCGACGAGCCGTGCCTCGCGCAGCATGTCGTGGGCCCCCGGCGGGACGGGGGGCGGCGGCGGCCGGCGAACGATCACCCGGCGTACCCCATCGGATACCAAGTACGTCAGATTGGAATGCCCGTCACCGATACGGTCCGCTGTCAGCGGCCCGTCCGCGATACCGCGCTCACGCAGGAATCGTTCCAACGCGCCGAGGGTTTCGGGAGTCCATTCCCAGGTCATATGCTCGCCTCCATCAGATCGTGCCACCCGGCGCATGCCGACCGGTCCCGGGCACTGAATGCAGTCGGTCGTTCGCCGACGTCTATGCCCCGGTGAAGCGCGGAGCTCGCTTCTCCTTGAATGCGGCCAACGCTTCGGGCATGTCCTCACCACGGGTGAGCAGCGCCTGCCCCCGGTTCTCCAACTCGAGCGCCGCCGCGTACGAGGTCACTTCCTGGTTCCGCTGCAGCGCGCGCTTCGATATCCGAATCCCGCCGGGGGAATTCGTCGCGATCGTCTCGGCCAATGCAATGGCCTCCTCGAAGAGGTTCTCGCTCGGCACCACCCGGTTGGCAAGCCCGATCCGGACCGCCTCCTCCGCGCCGACGAAGCGTGCCGTGTACGCGATCTCCGCTGCCCGGCCCGGCCCGACGAGACGGGTCAGTTGCCAGGAGGTGCCGAGTTCCCCAACGGACAACCCGACCTTCACGAAGGCCGCGTTGAACTTCGCAGTCGGGGCGACCAGCCGGATGTCGGCAGCCAGGGCGAGCGACATACCGCCGCCGGAGGCAGCACCGTGGATCGCGGCGATCACCGGGAACGGCAGATGCCGCAGCGCGGCCAGGCCCCCGGTCGCGGTCTCCTGGAACTTCAGGAATTCCCGCACCCCCATTTCGGTGATCACACCGATCTCGTCCAGGTCGAACCCGGCGCAGAAAGCCCGATCCCCCGCACCGCGCAGGATCAGCGCCCGCGCGTCGGTGTCGCGCAATGCGTATGCAGCGGTGTTGAACTCTTCGAACATCTTCACGACCATCGAGTTCATCCGGTCGGGCCGGTTGATCGTGAGAACGGCGATCTTGCCCTCGAGGACCTCGAGGGTGAGAGTCTCGAGCCGGGGCGGCTCGTAGTTGCTCAGCACTGACGTATTCTCCCGCGTCTCCATCTGCGTCACCTCGATCACCGACCCGTGAACTTCGGGCTGCGCTTGTCCTTGAACGCGGCCAGCGCTTCGGGCATGTCCTCACCACGGGTGAGCAGCGCCTGACCCCGGTTCTCCAGTTCGAGCGCCGCGGCGTAGGACGACACCTCCATGTTCGCGTGCAGTGCGCGCTTCGACAGCTGCACGCCGGCAGGCGAATTCGCACAGATCAAGCGTGCCATCGACAGCGCCTCGTCGAGCAGCGACTCGGCGGGCACCACCGCATTCAGCAGCCCGAGCGACTCCGCCTCCACAGCTTCGATGAAGCGGCCCGTGTACGCGAACTCCGCGGCCCGCGCCGGACCGATCAACCGAGTCAGGTGCCAGGAAGCACCCAGGTCCCCGGCAGAAAGACCGATTCGCACGAACGCCGCGTTGAATCGCGCGGCCGGCGAACCGATCCGGATGTCGGCAGCCAGGGACAGCGACAGTCCTCCCCCGGCCGCCGCACCGTTGACCGCCGCGATCACCGGCACACGGATGCCGCGAATCGCCGAGAGCGCTCGCGCCGCCATTTCCTGCTGATCGAGCATCCCCATCGGCGTCAACGACGACAGCCCTTCGGCGTCGTCGAGATCGAACCCGCCACAGAACGCCTTACCGGCCCCGGTAAGAATGACCACACGCAGGCCATATTCGCGATCGAGTTGCAGCGCAACCTTTTCGAGTTCGACGAACATCGTGTTCGTCATCGAGTTCATTCGTTCGGGACGGTTCAACGTCACAACGGCGATCCCGGGTTCGGGTCGTTCGAGCGTGAACGTTTCCCATGTCGTCGGTTCGGTCACGTGTTCGCTCCTTCTTCGGTCCGGCGGTCCAGGTGGTCGCCGTGAGTAAGTGTGATCGGGTTGTCCTCGGCGGGGGCTTGTCGTACCGCACCGGAACGCAGCCAACGGTCGGTGCGGCCGGGGTCGATTCCCCAGTCGCTCAGGATCTCGAGGGTGTGCTCCCCCGGCGTCGGCGGACGGCGGTCCACCGCCGCCACCGAGCGGCTGAACCGGGGTGCAGGGGCTGGCTGCACGAGTCCGTCGACCTCGACGAAGGTTCCGCGTGCGACGTGGTGGGGATGCGACGACGCCTCGCCGATGTCGAGCACAGGCGCGATGCACGGTGTGCGTCCTTCGGCCGCCTCCAGCCACTCCGCGAGGGTGCGGCCCCGCACGGCGTCGGCGAACATCTTCTTCATCTGCGGCCATTGCGCGCGGTCGTTCTGATCCGGCAGGTCGCTGGGCAGGCCCAGCAGGGCTACGAGGTCGGCGTAGAAGTGCGGTTCGAGCGCGCCGACCGCGAGCCATTTGCCGTCGGCGGTCTCGTAGGCGTCGTAGAACGGTGCGCCGCTGTCGACGAGGTTTGTCCCGCGTTCACCGTTCCACGACCCGCTCTGCGAAAAGCCGAAGAACGGCGTCGCGAGCAGGGCGGCGCCCTCCACCATCGACGCATCGATCACCTGCCCGCTGCCAGAGCGCTGTCTCTCGAAGAGCGCGGACAACACGCCCAAGGCGAGAAGCATTCCGCCGCCGCCGAAGTCACCGATCAGGCTGAGCGGCGGGGTCGGTGGCTGGCCGCGGCGTCCGATCAGCGACAGGGCGCCGCTGAGTGCCACGTAATTGATGTCGTGACCCACGTGCTGCGCCAGCGGGCCGTCCTGCCCGAAGCCCGTCATGCGACCGTAGATCAGCCGCGGATTGCGCTCGGCGCACTCGTCCGGTCCGATCCCGAGCCGCTCGGTGACGCCGGGGCGGAAACCTTCGATCAGCACGTCGGCATCCGTCACGAGCGACAGCACCGCCTCCACCCCATCCGGGTGCTTGAGATCGACGGCAAGCGACCGGCGTCCCCGGTGCAGCAGTTCCGTGCGGAAATCCGCGTTCGGCCCGACCAGCCCCGCTCCGGTCGCACGGTCGACCCGCACCACATCGGCACCGAGATCGGCCAGCAGCATGGCGCAGAACGGACCCGGGCCGATCGAGCCGATCTCGACCACCTTCAAACCCGCCAACGGGCCTGTGAACGAGCGTTTCGTGCCGTCCTGCGCCACTGCTGCACCTTCCCCACTTTGGTCCGATGATAATACCTTCGATTGGTCCACGCGAGACTGTCCGAACCGCTCGGACACGCTCCCGATCAGTCACGGACCATCGTCGTCGCCTCCCCCGACCGGTCGGCAGCGCGCAGACCCCGAGGACGAGCCTGCGCACTCACCACCAGCACGACGGACAACAGGACCACCACGCCTCCGACGACCAGCGCAGGAGTGACCGGCTCGGACAGCACGACCGCCCCGAGAGCGACAGCCACCACCGGATTCACATAGGTGTGGGTGGCCACCAGCGGAAGCGGTGCATGAACCAGCAGCCACGCATACGCGGTGAATCCGACGATCGACCCGAAGACCACGAGATAGCCGAACGCTCCCCAGGCCCGCAGACCCACGTCACCCGAGAACCGCTCGCCGGTGACGACCGAAGCCAGCAGCATCGCCACCCCGGCCGCCACGAGCTGGTACATCGCACTGACATACACGTCCCGCGGGAGCGGGATCCTCGGCTGGACCCAGGACCCGAACGACCACGAAAGACTCGACAGCACGATGACCCCCATACCGACCAGCGGGAGGTTCGAACCCGTGCTGCCGGCCGACAGGAGCAATACGGCCAGGCCGACCAGCCCCACCCCGACTCCGGCCAGCTCGAGCGGGCGCGGGCGTTCTCCGGACAGGGCACGGTAGATGCAGATCCACACGGGCACCATCGCCGAGGGTGCCGATCGACGACCAGAGACAGGGCGAGCGCGATCGAACCGCGCCCGGCGGGCCCGGACGACACGGCGCTCAGGCGAAGCGCGGGGTGCGCTTCTCGAGGAACGCGGTGATGCCCTCCTTCGCCTCCCCGCTCTCGAAGAGTTCCTGCTCCTGAGCAACCTCGAAGCGGAAACCCTCCTCGAGTGGAGTGTCGAAGGCGGCGTCGACGGTGCGGATGACGGCACGCTGCGCGGGCAACGACATCGTGCAGAGCTCGGCCGCGAGGGCGAGCGCCGCATCCGTCGCGCCGCCGGCCTCGACGAGCCGATCGATCAAACCGATCGCATGGGCCTCGTCCGCGGGAACCTGCCGAGCGGTCAGCATGATGTCGAGTGCCCGGCCACGTCCCACGAGCCGCGGAAGACGTTGGGTGCCACCGGCTCCCGGGATGAGGCCCAGCTTGACCTCGGGAAGCCCGAACTTCGCATCCGCACCCCCGACCCGCAGGGTGCAGGCCATCGCGAGTTCGAGACCGCCCCCGAGCGCGAGACCGTCCACCGCGGCGATCGTGATCCGGTCGGCGGACGCGAGCCGGTCGAGCGCCCCGCGGAGTCGATCACCGTAGGCGGTGAACGATTCCGCGTCCACGGCCGACATGTGCTTGATGTCCGCCCCTGCGGCGAAGAAACCGGGGATATCCGACCGGACGACAATAACTTTCACCGAACCGTCGGCATCGGCGGCGTCCAGTGCCGCGTTCAGGCCATCGATGATCGGCAGGCCGAGGGCGTTCGCGGGCCTGCGCTGGAGCGTGATCGTCATGACGCCGGCGTCGACGTCACTCCATGTCACTGCGGGCGTAGCGGTTTCCGACATGCACACCATCCTGTCCGGTCCAACAATGATGCAACAATACTAATTATTGGACCGAAATGGAAGGTCATGGTCGGCGTGGGAACTTTTCGAACTCCGGCCGGCGCTTCGCCTTGTACGCCTCCCGCCCCTCCTTGGCCTCGTCCGTCGAGTAGAACAGCAGATTCGCATCGTGCGCGAGCTGCTGAATCCCGGCCATCCCGTCCTCCGCCGCATTGAAACTCGCCTTCATCAGGCGCAGCGCGAAGGGGGAAAGCTCGAGCATCTCGCGGCACCACTGGACGGTTTCGCGCTCGAGGTCGGCCAACGGCACCACCGTGTTGACCAACCCCATCTCCAGAGCCTGCCGAGCGTCGTACTGCCGGCACAGGAACCAGATCTCCTTGGCCTTCTTCACCCCGACCAACTCCGCGAGCAGACCCGCACCGTACCCGCCGTCGAACGACCCGACCTTGGGACCGACCTGACCGAAGCGGGCATTGTCCGCGGCAATCGTCAGATCGCACACCAGATGCAGGATGTGCCCGCCACCGATGGCATAGCCGGCGACCATGGCCACCACCGGCTTCGGCAGTCGGCGGATCTGGATCTGCAGGTCGGTGACATGGAACCGACCGACACTGCCCGCCTTGCCGGGCTCGGTGAGGTAGCCGGTGTCGCCGCGCACCCGCTGGTCACCTCCCGAGCAGAACGCATCGGGCCCCTCTCCGGTCAGCACGATGGCACCGATCGAGGAATCCTCACGAGCATCGACCAACGCGTCGGAGATCTCCATCAACGTCTGGGGGCGGAACGCGTTGCGCACCTCGGGACGGCAGATCGTGATCTTGGCGATCCCGTCGCCGCTGTGTTCGTACCGAATATCCTCGTACTCTCCGATCGGCGTCCACTTCACGAAATCCGTTGTATCGCAATTGTTCGTCATGTCTCGATCATAGGCTCTTCCGAGAACGATCGTTAACAGACCGCAACGCACGACAGCGCGGCCGGAGAGGTTTCCGGACCGCGCTGTCGAGTGGGAACCGACCGATGACGATCAGGCCATCGTCAGGCCACCACTGACGGACAAGGTCTGGCCGGTGACGAATTCCGCCTCGTCGGAGGCGAAGAACGCCACGGCAGCGCCGATGTCGGTGGCCTTGCCGAGCCGCTTCATCGGCACCGCGCGGGTCATGCCGGCGATCACCTTGTCGGCTTCCTGGCCGGAATTGTCGGCGAACTTGCGCAGCGCCGGGGTATCCGTCGGGCCGGGGCACACCGTATTGGCGGTGACGCCCTTCGTGGCGACCTCACGAGCGAGGGTCTTGGTGAACGCGATGATGCCACCCTTGGCACCCGAGTACACCGCTTCGAGCGAGGATCCGACGCGTCCGGCGTCCGAACCGATATTGATGACGCGCCCCCAGCCCCGCTCGACCATGCCCGGCAGGGTCGCCTGGATGACCCGCAGCTGACCCTTGAAGTTGATCTCGAGGATCCGGTCCCAGAACGCCTCGTCCGTCTTCAGGAACGGCATGAAATCGTCCCACCCGGCATTGTTGACGACGATCTCGACCGGACCGAACTGCTCGGCGACCTGCTTGACCGCCGCCTGCACGGACTCGGTGTCCGTCACGTCGACCGGGACGGCGATCGCCTGGCCACCGGCGTCGCGAATGGCGGCCGCGGTCTCCTCGGCGGCCTCGAGGTTGAGGTCGGCGACCGCGACGCGGAAGCCGGCTGCGCCCAGCGCATCGGAGATTCCCTTGCCGATACCCTGTGCACCGCCGGTCACGAATGCCACTCGATTGCTCATGTTCTTCTCCGTCTTTGTTGTGTACGTGATGGTTTCGGATATGACCGAAGCTTCAGTTCGTGGTCGCGGCCCATTCGATGGGGCCGGCGACGATCGAATGGCTCGTGAGCTTGCGGCCCAGAACGAGTTGGGCTTCGCGAGCTGCCTCGATGATGCGTCGCAGATCGAGCCCTGTCTCGACATCCATCTCGTGGAACATACTCACCAGGTCCTCGGTGGCGATGTTGCCGGTCGAACCCACCGGAACGGGGCAACCGCCCAGTTCCCCGAAGCTCGACTCGAAACTCGCGCATCCCGCCTCGAGCGCGGCGAATGCGTTCGCGAGACCCTGGCCGCGGGTGTTGTGGAAGTGCGCGGTGACCTCGACCCCGGGCAGGCGTTCGCTGGCCGCGGCGAAGAACTCCGAAGCATAGGCCGGATTGCACATGCCGGTGGTGTCGCCGAAACCGACCTCCGTGGCACCGGCTTCGGCGAATCGCTCCGCCAGGTCCAGCACCCGCTTCAGCTCCACCTTGCCCTCGAAGGGGCATCCGAACGACGTCGCAATGACCGCGGCGCAGTGCAGCCCCTCGGCGACGATCCGGCGAGCCATGATGTCGTTGTCCGCCATGGTTTCGTCGACGGTACGGTTGACGTTCTTCTTGTTGTGGGTTTCGGACGCGCTGACGAAGATCGCGACCTCGTGGAAGGTGTCGCGCACCTTCAGCGCGTTGTCCAGTCCCTTAGTGTTCGGCACGAGGACCATCAGCTTCACATCGTCGGGCACGTCGATGCGGCGGAGCACCTCCACCCCGTCCGACAGCTGCGGGATGACGTCGGGCCGCACGAAACTGGCGACCTCGATCCGCTTCAGGCCGGCGCGACCGAGGGCGTTGATCAGCCGCACCTTGTCGTCGGTCGGGATGGTCTCCGGCTCGTTCTGGAAGCCGTCGCGCGGACCGACTTCTCGGATCTGTACCCGTTGGGGACGCGTCATGGCGTTCACTCCTCGTTTCCGCTCGCTCCACTGCGAAGCAAGTCGTGCTCGGTCAATGCGATGTCCAGTTGCTCGCGATGCTCCGGGGCTGCGACCGCGATCATTCGCCGGGCCCGTTCCGCAAGGGAACATCCCCGCAGTTCGGCCACGCCGTGCTCGGTGACGACGTAGTCCACGTCGGCACGCGCCGTGGTGACGGACCCGAACTCGAGGGCCGGCTTGATCGACGAACGGCCGCGCGCGGTGGACCGAAGTGCGATGACCGAGCGCCCCCCGGTCATAGACGCAGCCCGGGAGAAGTCCACCTGTCCGCCGACCGCGCCGACGTAAGCGGCTCCGGCCCGCTCCGCTCCCACCTGCCCGGTGAGGTCGACCTCGATCGCGGAGTTTATCGACACGAGCGAGGTCAACTGCGAGAGCACTTGCGGCGCATGGGTATAGCTGACGGGACGGAAATCCACCGGCAGGTATGGCAGGCGTTCGTACAAGGTGGCCGTGCCGAGCGCCGCCCCGGTGATATGGCGGCCGATGTCGATCTGTTTGCGCGCCCCGGTGAGCACGCCCTTGTCGATCAACCGCAGCACCGCATCGGAGATCATGCCGGAGTGCAGGCCGAGGTCCCGATGTCCTTCCAGGGCCGCCAGCACCGCCGAAGGCAATGTGCCCACACCGATCTGGATGGTGTCGCCGTCCTCGACGAGGCCTGCGACGTGCCGGGCGATCGCCGTCTCGACGGCCTCGGGCTCACGGTCGGGCGCTTCGAGCAGCGGCCGGTCGGTTTCGACGACCGCCGCGAACCGCGACAGGGGGATCGCGGGTGCACCCTGGGTCCTGGGCATGCGCTGATTGATCTCGGCGATCAGGATGGGGGTGTGCTCGAGTGCGTCGGCGATGTAGTCGACGCCGACGCCGAGCGAGCAGTTGCCGTCGGCGTCGGGAGGGGCGACCTGCACGAACCCGACGTCGCATGGCAGGCGGTGCTCGGCGAACAGTCGGGGCAGTGCCCCGAAGTGACAGGGCACGACCTCGAGCCGGTCCCGTCGGCTGAGCCGGCGGAGTTCCCCGAGCCCGCCGTAGGAGACGACGGACAACTCGTCCGGGGTCCGATCGGCGAGTCGGCGGTCCCAGGTCAGGCCCACGAACGCCCGGACCGCGCCGATCGACGGGAGCTGGTCGAGCAGAGCGTGGACGAGCGGGGTGGGTTCCGCACTCGTTTGGCTCCACCAGATTCCGTCGCCGGCCCGGACATGGGGCGTGAGGTCGATCATCAGTCGATCCGCTGGATCAGTGTGGCGGTCCCGAGTCCGCCACCACAGCACATGGTGACCAGCCCGATTTCGGCGTCGCGGCGTTCGAGTTCGGCGACGACCGTCGCGATGAGCCGGGCGCCGGTGGCACCGACCGGGTGTCCGAGCGCGATCGCACCACCGTTGACGTTGACCCGGTCCATGTCGGGCTTGAGTTCGCGTTCCCAGGCCAGGACAACGGAACTGAACGCTTCGTTGATCTCGAACAGATCGATGTCGTCGATCGTCATCCCGTTGCGGTCGAGCAACTTCCGGGTCGCCGGTATCGGGCCGGTGAGCATGATGATCGGGTCGACTCCGACCGTGGTCTGGTCGAGGATCCGGGCGCGGGCGCGCAGACCGTGGGTCTCGACCGCGTCCCGGGAGGCGAGCAGGACACCGGCTGCGCCGTCCGAGATCGGCGAGGAACTGCCGGCGGTGATCCGGCCGTTCTCCCGAAACGCGGTCTTCAGGCCGGCCAGGGTGTCCAGGCTCGTGCCGGGCCGGACGGTCTGGTCGGTTCTGCGGACTTCGCCGTCGAGTTCGAGGGGGATCATCTCTTCGTCGAACCGCCCGGCCTCGATGGCCTCGGTAGCCAGGCGGTGGGATCGGACGGCGAATTCGTCCATCTCCTGCCGGGTGATGCTCCACCGGTCGGCAATGAGCTCGGCGCTCTCGCCCTGGTGCACGAAGTCGTACTTCTCGCGCAGCTCGGCCGGCCACGGGTCGCCGTAGAGTTCGGAGATTTTGGCTGGGGAGTTGATCGGCACGTGGCCCATGTGCTCGACACCGCCAGCGATGACCAGGTCGTGCGTGCCGGAGCCGACGAGGGCGGCACCCATCTCGACCGCGGTCTGTGCGGAGCCGCAGCGGCGGTCGAGGACGACGGCCGGTACCTCGGGTGGGTACCCGGCCTGCAGCCATGCGTTGCGCCCGATGTTGCGGGACTGTTCACCGAAGGGTGCGGTGCAACCGACGACGAGGTCCTCCACCGCTGCCGGCGCCAGGCCGCTGCGGCGGATCAGATCCGTGTAGACCGCGCCGAGCATCTCGTTCGGATGTGTATCCCGGAACCACCCGCGTTCGGGGTGGGATCGGCCCATCGGGGTGCGAGCCGCTTCGGCGATGATCACCTCGCGCGCGGAGCGCCGGAAGGGGTTGGTCGTTTCGGTCATCAGATCACCGTTCCACCGTCGACGGGCAGCACCTGGCCCGTGATGTACGAGGCGCCGTCGGAGGCGAAGAATACGAAGCTGGCCGAGATCTCGTTCGGCTCGGCCCAGCGCCTCAGAGCGACACGCTCGAGGGTCTTGGCCGCGAGCTTGTCGTTGCTGCGGATGTTCTCGGTCATCGGCGTGGCTGCAAGGGGCGCAATGGCATTGACGGTGACCTGCTTGCGGGCGAGCTCGCGGGCCAGTGACTTGGTCAGACCGATGATGCCCGCCTTGGCTGCCCCGTAGTTGGCCTGGCCGATGGTGCCTTGCAGGCCGGCGGCGGAGGTGACGTTGATGATGCGCCCGGTGCCGTCCTCCGGCAGGTAGGGCAGGACGGCCTTGCTGCACACGTAGCTGCCGACGAGGTGGATGTCGACGATGCGGCGGAAGTCGTCTTCCTCGAGATTCGGGAACATTGCGGGTGCGATGGCCCCGGCGTTGTTGACGAGGATGTGGACGGTGCCGCCACCGAGTGCGGCGGCCTGTTCTGCCGCCGCGGCGGCCTGGGCGGCGTCGCGGACGTCGAGTACGGCGGCCTTGGCGGTACCGCCGGCGGCGGTGATCTCCGCGGCCACGGCGGCGGCTGCGTCCTCGTTGACATCGGTGACGAGGACCGCAGCGCCGGCGGCGGCGTACGCGTGCGCCACGGAGGCACCGATGCCGCTGCCCGCGCCGGTCACGAGGGCGGATCTTCCGGTGAGTTCGAACATCAGTAGCTCCTGGGAAGGCCGAGCACGTGCTCGCCGAGGTAGTTGAGAACCATTTCCTGGCTCAGCGGTGCAATGCGGGTCAGGCGCGCCTCACGGAAGTAGCGCGCGACGTGGTATTCCTCCGAGTAGCCCATGCCGCCGTGGGTCTGCAGTGCGCGGTCGGCGGCCTGGAATCCGGCGTCGGCGCACAGATACTTGGCCATGTTGGCCTCGCGGGCACAGGGGCGGCCGTTGTCGTAGAGCCAGGTCGCCTTGCGCAGGACGAGTTCGGCGGCGTCTAGGTGAGCGAGGGAGTCCGCGAGGGGGAACTGGATGCCCTGGTTCATGCCGATCGGTCGGCCGAATACCTCACGGTCGGTGGCGTATTGGGTGGCGCGGCGCAGGGCCGCGCGGCCGATGCCGAGCGCCTCGGAGGCGACGAGCATCCGTTCCGGGTTGAGTCCGTCGAGGATGTACTTGAAGCCTTTGCCCTCTTCGCCGACCCGATCCTCGACAGGGATCTCGAGTCCGTCGATGAACAGCTCGTTGGAGGTGACGGCGTTGCGGCCCATCTTCTTGATGGGCCGGATCTCGACCTTCGAGCGGTCCAGGTCGGTGAGGAAGAGCGTGAGGCCGTCGGTCTTCTTCTGCACGTCCTCGAACTTGGTGGTGCGGGTGAGCAGGAGGATCTTCTCCGACTCCATTGCCTTCGAGATCCACACCTTGCGGCCGTTGACGATGTACTTGTCGCCATCACGCCGCGCGAACGTGGTGATCTTGGTGGTGTCCAGGCCCGCGCCGGGCTCGGTGACCCCGAAGCACACATGCAGGTCGCCGTTGACGATGCGCGGCAGGGTGCGCTGCTTGAGTTCTTCGGAGCCGTGCACGATCACCGGGTGCATGCCGAAGATCGACAGGTGCATCGAGCTCGCGCCGTTCATCCCGGCGCCCGAGGCGGCGACCTCCTGCAGCAGGATCGAGGCCTCGGTGATGCCCAGCCCGTGTCCGCCGTACTCCTCGGGGGTGGTGATGCCCAGCCAGCCGCCCTTGGCGAAAGCGTCGTAGAACTCGGTGGGGAATTCGTGCGCGGCATCCTTTTCCACCCAATACTGCTCGTCGAACTTGCCGGCGAGTTCTCGTACCGCATCTCGGATCGTTGCCTGATCCTCGGTCAGATCGAAGTCCACAACACAATCCCGTCGTCGTCGCTAACGTTTGGACTTAAGTTACTAAAGGACAGACCATTTAGTCAACGGTGGTCATCCAGCCGCCGGCAGAAGAGGCAACTCCCGGGCAATACGCTCGTTCCACACCTCCGGGCTGCCGAACAGCTTCTCGTCGAGCTTGGCGCGCTTGTAGAACAGCTGCAGGTCGTGCTCCCACGTGTAGCCGATGGCACCGTGCATCACGAGTGCGCTGTCGGCGGCCTGGACGGCACTGCGGGTCACCTGCGCCTTCGCGATCGCCGCATGCGTTGCACACTCCTCGAGACCCAGATCCACGGACGCCGCGGCATAGTAGGCGATGGACCGAGCCGCCTCCACCGATACGAGAATCGTTGCGGCAGCGTGCTTCACTGCCTGGAAGGAACCGATCGGCACACCGAACTGGTGGCGCGTTCGGCTGTAGTCCACGGCCAATTGCAGCATCCGCTCCGTCGCGCCGAGCGCGTCCGCGGAGGCGAGCACGGCCGCGCGCAATCCCGCATCCGCCAGCGCGGCTGGCGCGTCGATGTCGAGGCGTTGCGCGACGACGTTCTCGAGCCGCACGTCCGCCGCACCCCGGGACGGATCGAGGAAGCGCCGCGGTGTGACCGTGAGGCCCGGGTCGCCGACCCGGACGAGGTAGAGGGCCACACCCTCGCCGCCCTCGGCGGGGACGACGAGCCGGGTGGCGCGTTCGGCGCCGAGCACGGCAGGCACGCGTCCGGTCAGCGCCCCTCGCTCGTCGACGCGCACGGCGTCGCGCAGCCCGAGGGGGCGACTGGAATCGACTGCCAGAGCTGCGAATTCGCCACCGGCGAGTACCGCCTCGGCGACATCGGGCGGTAACAGAGGGGCCGCGAGCACCGACGCGGTCCACGCGCTGGCCGGTGCGGCATGCCGTCCCAGCGCCTCGGCGGTCAGCGCGAGTTCGAGCAGACCGCCGCCCTGGCCGCCCACCTCTTCCGGCAGGCCGGCCGAAAACCATCCCTCGTCCACGAACCTGCGCTCGAACTCGGCGGGGTCGCCCGATTCACCCCACTTCCGGACGTTCGCGGGTGCCGCGAACCGTTCGAGCCAGCCGCCGAGGGTTTCGGTGAACATTTCTTGCTCTTCTGACAGCTCCCAACGCATGGAACTGGTCCTCTCGATGAGTCGGGGAATAGCCTGCAAGATGAATGCAGTAAGAATCCGATGGTATATTAGGTCTGACCGTTAGACCAGAGAAGGTGGGGGAGACATGACACCAGGCGCACCGAGCACGCCCCGCAACGGGCGTTCCTCCATCCAACTGACTCCGATGGAGGTCCCCAAAGCCTCGGACGTCCTCGCCAACGAGCTGCGCGAACGCATCCTCAGCGGGGAATACGCCGAAGGCACCCCCCTCCCCCCGGAACGCGAACTCGTCGTCCAGACGAAGATGAGCCGAACCACGGTCCGCGAGGCCCTGCGCATCCTCGAGGTACAGGGCCTGGTACGAATCAAAGCGGGACGCGCCGGCGGCGCCTTCGTCCAGCGACCCGGCGAACAGTCGATGGCCGACACCGTGGCCCTGCTCATCCGAGGACGCCAGATCCGCCTGAGCGCACTGCTCGAAACACGCGAGGCGATCGAACCGTTCTGCGCACAACTGGCCGCCCGCCATCGGACCGACGAAGATCTCGCCCGACTCGACGCCGCCAACGATGCCATCGCGGCCGCCGGCGACAAACTCGACGCATTCCTCCAGGCCAACGTCGACTGGCACATCGCCGTCGCCAGCGCGAGCCACAATGAGCTGATGTCGGGACTGATGATCTCGCTCTCCCGCGCCATCTACGCGGCCACCGAGAACGAAGGCTTCATCGACCAGAAGGTCCGCGATATCACCGTCCGGGCACACCGGTCGGTCACGAAGGCCATCCGCGACAAGGACGCCGACGCAGCACACCGGCGGATGGGCCGACACGTCCACTCCTACGCCGAATCCATCCGGGAGTTCGAAGAGCGCACCGACATTCCACTGGACCAGGAGCCCTGAGCGACGCGCATATCCGGGCTCGCGGAAGCCCCTCGCCGAACAGACACGATGGCCGCCCATACCGATTCGGTACGGGCGGCCATCGCATTACCTACCCCCGTCCGGCACCCGGCTCGACACCGGTCACCACGGCACGGATCTCCTCCACCGCCTCAGGGTTCTCGGCACCGGACAGGTCACCGGGATCAGTACCCAACGCTGCCGCCCGCACCGCGCGGCGCAAAATCTTCGCCGACCGCGTCTTCGGCAGACGCGACACTCGATGAACCACGCTGGGAGCAAACGGCTTACCCAACTCTGCGGCCACACGGGACACCAGCTCCCCCGAGATGTCCACCCCGTCCGCATCCGCGCGGGGCACCCAGAACGCCCAGACCGTTTCCCCCTTCTTCGGGTCCGGAACACCGACCGCAGCGGCCTCCGACACCGCCGGGTGCGCGGTCAGAACCGCCTCGACCTCCGCCGGGGCCAGGCGCTTGCCGGCCACGTTCATGACGTCGTCGGACCGGCCCCGGATGTACCACTGTCCGTCGCTGTCGACCAGCGCATAGTCTCCGTGCCGCCACATACCGGGGAACGTCGACCAGTACGCGTCGAGATACCGCTCCTCGTCCTTCCACACCCCCCGGGTCATCGACGGCCACGGCTGCCGGCACACCAACTCACCCTGCTCACCGCGCAGCGACCGTCCCGCGTCGTCGACGACGTCCACATCCATACCCAGCGACGGACCACCCAGCGAGCAACTCCGGATCGGTTGCACCGGATACGGTGCGAGGAACGATCCGCCCACCTCGGTACCGCCGGAGAAATTGATGATCGGGACACGGCCGCCGAACACCTCACGCGCGAGCCACTCGTACGAGTCCGGATCCCACGGCTCCCCGGTCGAGCCGATCGTGTGCACCGAGGACAAGTCGTACCGCGCGGCAACATCACTGGCCTGCCCACGCAGCGTCCGGACGAGGGTCGGAGAAACACCCAGCATCGTCACCCGATGCCGTTCGGTCAACTGCCACAACCGGTCCCGATCCGGAACGTCCGGCGAGCCCTCGTACAGCAGCAGCGTCCCACCATTGGCATGCGTGCCGACAATCGACAACGGACCCATGATCCAGCCCATATCGGTGATCCAGCAGAACACCCCGCCCGGTTTCAGATCGAACGAGTACGCCACCTCGCTCGCCGTCTTCACCAGGAACCCGGCGTGGGTATGGACCGCACCCTTGGGCTTGCCCGTCGTACCGGACGTGTAGGCCAGCGCGAACGGCTCGGAGGCGTCCATCCCCTCGATCGGAACTGTGCCCCCGCCCGCGAGCAACCCGGCCCACGAAATCTCGTGTCCACCCGATCCCGTTCCGGTACCGAGGTTGTCGACCACGACCACCGACTGCACCGTGGGGCAGGTCTTCAGAGCCTCGTCGAGGGCCGGCTTCATCGCGATCGACTTGCCTCGGCGTACGGTGCCGTCCGCGACGACCACCACTTTCGCATCGGCGTCCTGAATGCGGGACGCGATCGCGCTGGGAGCAAACCCCGAGAAGAGCGGCACGAGAACCGCACCGAGCCGGGCGACTGCGTACACCGACACGACCGCCTCGGGAATCATCGGCAGAAACAAGGCGACAGCATCGCCCCGGCCCACCCCCAACTCTCGCAGTCCGGCGGCCGCACGCTCCACCTCCGCGTCCAACTCGCGATACGTCGACGTGCGGACAGTTCCGTCCTCCGCCTCGTGCACGACGGCGAGCCGATCGGCCGCCCCCGGATCGGCGACCCAGCGCTGCAGGCACGCATCGACGACGTTCGTCCGTCCGCCGACGAACCAGTCGGGATGCTCGATGCCGCGGGAGGTATCGAGCACCTCGCGGTACGGCACCTGGAACGGCAGCCCGAGATCACGGACCACCGCATCCCAGTACCACCGCACGTCGGCGACGGACCGGGTACGCAACTCGTCGAGACCGCCGAGACCGTGCGCGCGAGCGAGCCGCGTTACGTTGGCGTTGTCGACATAGTCGGCAGTGGGGATCCACGTGTAGTCGGACATTGTCAGCTCCTCGGCATCTCGAGCATGCGCTCGGCGACGATGTTGCGCTGGATGAAGGTGGAACCACCCGCGATGGCAGTGCCGCGCGCCTGATACGCCAGCCGGAGCCAACGTGACGTACGCTGCTGCTCGTCGTCGAGCGCGAACTGGCCGCCGGCGGGCTCGAGGGACAGCCGGAAGTCCGCCAATTCTTCGACGAGCGGGCAGAAGTACAGCTTGCCGATCGACGTCACCGGGCCCGGTGGTCCGTCGTTCGCCGCCAACGTGATCACACGCTGGCCGATGAGATAGTGCACGAGCGCACGGCCGTAGAGGTCCGCGACCTTCTGCCGGATCACCGGATCGGCACCGAGCGGGCGCCCCGACTCGTCGGTCATCCCGGCGATGTCGCCGACGATATCGTCGACGGCCCGTTTGGTGTTGACCCGACCCGTGGCGATCGCCACTCGCTCGTAGGCGAGCGTGCCCATGGCCACCTTCCACCCGCCGTCGACATCGCCGACGACGAGATCGTCGGGGATGAACACGTCGTCGAGGAAGACCTCATTGAATTCGGCCTCACCGAGCATGTGGGCGAGCGGGCGAACCGTGATTCCCTCGCTGTCCATGGGAACCAGGAAGAAGGTGATGCCTTTGTGGCGTGGTCCCCCGCCCGTGCGCGCGAGCAGGATGGCATGCGCTGCGATGTGCGCTCGGCTGGTCCAGATCTTCTGTCCGTTGATCTTCCATCCGCCGTCGACCTTCGTGGCCTTGGTGCGCAGTGACGCGAGGTCGGACCCGGCTTCCGGTTCGGAGAACAACTGGCACCAGATTTCTTCTCCGGTGAGGATCGGGCGGAGGAACCGCTCCTTCTGAGCCGGTGTGCCGAAGTCGATGATGGTGGGACCGGCGAAATCCTCACCGATCGTGTTGAGTCGCTCCGGCGCCCCCACACGATCCATCTCCTCGGTGAAGATGGCTTTGCGGATCGGGTCGGCGGCCTGCCCTCCGTATTCCTTCGGCCAGGACATGCCTCCGTAGCCGGCGTCGAAGAGCAACCGTTGCCATTGCTGCCAGAACGGGACCTTGTCGACCAGATCGACCGGCTCGGGCCAGGGCAGCGTTGCGACAGCAGCCTCGGCCCATTCTCGGACTTCTGCGCGGAACCGGGCTTCGTCCGGGGAATCAGCGAGTTCCATGGAACCCCTCCTCACATATTTAGGCCGAATGATACTATAGGTCAGTCCAAAAAGGAGGCCCGATGACAGAACCGCTCAGCGTCGGAGAGCTGGACCGAGTCGACTACGACATCGAACGCGGCAAGATCCGCGAGTTCGTCCGCGCGACGTTCACCACCGATCCCGCCCACACGGACCGGGATGCCGCCCAGGCAGCCGGATTCGCCGATGTGCCCGCGACCCTCACCCACACGGTCGTCGCCGGCCATCAGCGCGACCAGCGCAAGTTCGTCGACACACTCGGCCTGGCACTCGAACGAGTGGTTGTGGGCTCGGTCAAGTGGACATATCTGCGACCCCTGATTGCCGGCGACCACGTCGTCGGCACGCGGCGCATCGTCGACGACGTGCAGCGCGAAGGCAAGCGCGGCGGATCGATGCGCATCGTGACGCTGGAGACCGAATACGTCGACACCGACGGCGATCCGGTGGTGCGACTGGAGGAAGTGCTGATCGAGCGAGGAGAACAACGATGAGAGCACCCGTGAAGGCCCACATCGGCACAGTCGCCGACACGCGCGTGATCGGCCCGATCACCCAGACGGACATCGTGCGATTCGCCGGTGCCGGAGGCGATTTCAATCCTCTGCACCACGATCCAGAGTTCGTTGCAACATCCGGGTTCCCGGGCGTCATCGCGATGGGTCAGATGCAGGCCGGGATCCTGGCCGGTTGGCTCTCCGACACATTCGGCGTCGAGCACGTCCGTTCCTTCGGCGTCCGCTTCGTCGCCCCGGTGTTCCTGGGCGACACCCTGACCGTCGGTGGGACGATCACGGCGATCACCGACACCGACGGGGAGACACGGGCCGATCTCGATCTCGTCGTCTCCGGAGCAAAGGGACCGGTTGTCACCGGTTCGGCAACGGTCGTCGTCACCGGGGCCTGACAGCCCGCCGATCGGGTTCCGAGGTCCCGTATTCGGGGACCGCCACTCACACTTCAGATTCCGACGACATTCTTCGCATCTGCACAACCGAGCGACCCCTCGACACATGGACGAGGGGCCGCTCATTCGTGGTCAGCGCGTGCTCTGTTCCAGGGAACCGGCAGCCAACTCTGCCGCGATACGCTTGCGGAGGATGTGTTTCTGGATCTTCCCGGTGGCGGTCATGGGCAACTCGGCGACCACCTCGACGCGTTCAGGGGTCTTCTGAATCGCAACTCCCCGATCGAGCAAGTAGTTGCGGAGATGGTCCAGCGTGGGAGGGTTCTGCTCCTCCTTGGGCACCACGTAGCAGCACACCTTCTCCCCGAGCCGCTCGTCCGGCATTCCCACCACGGCTAGAGCGAGGATGTCGGGGTGCTCGGCCAGCTTGTCCTCAACCTCGCGCACACTGATGTTCATGCCGCCGCGGATCACGATGTCCTTGGTCCGGCCGGTGACCCGGACGAACCCGTCGGCATCCATGACTCCGAGATCTCCGGATCTCGAAAATCCTTCGGGGGTAAAGAGTTCCGCTGTATCGTCGGGCCGGTTCAGGTACTCGATCATGTGCGAGGGCCCGCGATAGGCGATGTCGCCCTCGCTCCCCCGCGCCACCTCGAGGCCGTCCTCGCCGACAACCTTGACCTCTGCCCCCGGCAGCGCGGCGCCGTCGGAGGTGATCGCCCGGCTCGGGTCGTCCTCGATGGTGCAGGTCGTCGTGGTGAGATTCTCACTTCTCCCGTACAGCGACAGGACGGTGGTGGCGGGCAGGTCGGACTTCGCCTTCTCCACCACGGCCGCCGGGATCGGGGAGCCGGCGCACACCCAGACCCGGAGAGAGGAGAGATCGGCGTCCGGTTCCTGTTCGGCCGCAGCCAACAACGTCTGCAGGAACGTGGTGGCCGTGACCGCGGCCGTACATCCGAACTTCTCGATCTCGGCCAGCCCGCGTTTCGGGTCCCACTCCGCCATGATGTGGGTCGCCGCGCCGCTGAGCAGGGGGACGAGCACACTGGTGACGAGTCCGGTGGTATGGGTGATCGGGGACGGTCCGAATTGGACATCCGCTTCGGTGTGCCCGAAGGCCGTCTTCAGTGCACGTGCGCCCGAAGCGTAGGTATTGAAGGTGTGCAGGCAACCCTTGGGACGCGACGTGGTTCCGGACGTGTACACGATGACGAACGGGTCGTCGGGGTGGGCGCGGAAGTCGAGTTCGGTGTCGATGACATCCGGGTCCGCGTCCACGACCAGATTCTCGAGAATCTCGATGCCCCTCCCGGCCAACGTCTTACGGCTGTCGTCCGAAGCACGCACCGCGATGATCGTCTCGAGCGTCTGCGACGACCGCCGGATATCGTCGAACATCGACAGATAGTCGAAGCCCTTGAACTGTGCCGGCGCGATCGCCATCCGGATCGAGGCGTCGGCGACAACGTGTGACACCTCGTCCGTCCGATAGATCGGCATGATCGGCACCGTCACCACACCGATCCGAGCGAGGGCAGCTGCGACGACGACGAATTCCGCCCAGTTCGGCAGCTGAACGGCGACCCGGTCGCCGGCACGGAGCCCTTTTCGGTGCAGGCCGAGCGCCAGCCGCTGCGACCGGTCGTAGAGCTGCGCGAACGTCAGCTCCTGCGTGCCGTCGGTGACGAAGATCTTGTCGGGACTGCTCTCGGCGCGCGCCCGCAGAAGGTCGGTGAAGTTCTCGTCGGCCCATTGGCCACTGGCATAGAACTCCTCTACCTGCTGGGGGGTGTATCGGCCGAGATTCCGTTCGCGCGTCATGGAGGATTCCGTCCTTCTTGCTCTGCCACACGTTTACATAAAGATTAGAATGGTTAGACCGAAGTAGCAACCACTTTCGACGACATCTTCGAACACTCACCACACCCGCCGGACGAGCGGTAAACCAAGGGGCCCAGATGATTTCGCTGTCGGCGACACACCAACTCCCCGGATTCCGCCACCCCGGGCCAACCGGCAGGAAATCTTCATCGCATCTTCCACACAGGCGACCGCTTCTCCCGAAAGGCCGTGACACCCTCGACGAGATCCTCCGTGGTGAACGCAAGAGCCAGTTGAGATTGCAGCGTCGCAAGCGCGTCCGGCAGCGACATGTCACGGGTGCTGTCGATGGCATCCTTACCCAGACGCATCAGCAGCGGTGACTTCTTTGCCAGTCGGCGTGCCCACGCCCGCACCTCCGCATCGAAGTCACCGTCCGGGAACACGCGATTCACCAGCCCCAGTTCGTGCGCTTCCGCGGCAGTGAGTTTCTCTCCGTACATCATCAACTCATTCGCCTTGAGCCGGCCGACGTTCCGGTAGATGAGCGCGGAGATCATGAACGGGAACACGCCGACATTGATCTCCGGGCACCCGAAGTGGGCCGACTCCTTGGCCAGCACGAAGTCGCAGGCGAGCGCGAGCCCGAACGCGCCCGCGAGCACGTCGCCACCGGCCGCGCAGATCACCGGCTTCCCGAGACCGCCGATGAGCCGGTACAACCGCGGGAAGCGGTCCAGGCCGGCATATTTGATGATCGTCGGGGTGTCGCTCGCAAACGCCTTCAGGTCCCCGCCCGCCGAGAAGATCTTCTCGTGCGACGAGGTCAGCACGACAACCCGAACGTCGCCGTCGTCCCGCGCGCGCTCGAGCGCGGCCAGAAGCTCGTCCAAGAGGTCGTCGGATAGGGCGTTGCGAGTTTCCGGACGGTCGAGAGTGAGGACCGCGACGTGCTCGTCGACGTCGTAACGCACAGAGGGGGCCATACCGGCGATCCTTTCAATTTTGGTCTTACCATTCGACCCTAGCGCCACAGAGGGAGGCGAGCAAGAGCCGATGAAGCGATTCCCGAAAGTGGGTGACGAAATTGGACTGACCATATACATTGGAGTCGGCCGCAAGACGACAGCAAAAGCCCAGGTGGCGCCGCTCTACACTGTGTGTGAGGCCACAAGGAAGCGGGCCGGTGCCGTCACCGTCCATGTGGCTGCCGTGGCACGAGGAGTAATGAGTGGTCAATTCGACGAGTTCGTTCGAGCTTGCCGACCAGGCGGTTGCGGAGTTGCAGGAACTACTCGGAAACGAGCCGGGCCTGATTCGCCCGGTGAGTGGCGAGCTTGATCCGGCAGCGATCCGCGCATGCGCACTCCGCAAGCTTCGGGAGGGCACCGACTCCCCAGAACAGGCAGTCCGGCTCGCCGAACTCGTGATGCGCCTCGACGCCGACCGGCAGAACGACATCTCGCGCCGCCTGCGCATGCACACCGAGCAGTTCGAGAAGCTCCAACGCGTCGTACGCAGCATCGATGCCGGATCCGACCGGATCGCGCAGACCGTGACGCAGGAACTGTGCACGAACCTCGGGTACGCCAAAGCCATGTTCTCCGTCGTCCGCGGTTCCACGTGGTCACCCATCGCGCTCGCTGTACACCCCGAGCTGACCGGGGACTTCCGCCCTCTCCTCGAGGCGATCGACGGTCGGGAGATCTCGCTGCGGGAAGCACCACGCGAAGCCGAACTGGTCCGTCGCCGCCGTCCGTATGCAGTGGATGCGGCCGACACCTACCGGCACACGTACCGTCCCCTGATCGACCTGTCGCGTCCGGCGGGGTACATCGCCGTTCCCGTCGTCGTCGACTCCCGTGCAGTGGCGATGATCCACGTCGACCGGCAAAGCGACGGGTTGTCCGACACCGATGTCCACATCGTCGGCGCGCTCGCGGCCGTGTGTGCCTCGTCGAAGGAACGCGCCGACCTGCGAAGGCAGATCTGCGCGCGCAACGAGCACATCGATACCGAGATCCGACGTCTCACCAAGGCACTGCAGCACCTCGAACAGGCACCGGTGACGATGCCCGAGCTCGATACCCGTGAACCGTCGAACCCCGAGGAACCGATCCCGGACGGTGGATCGCGGGCCACGGTCATTCCGCGCGCGCAATCGCTGACCGCCCGCGAGCACGAAGTGCTCACGCTCCTGGCGACCGGCGCGACGAACGCGGCAATCTCCCGGCGACTCTGCATTTCCGACGGCACCGTCAAGAGCCATGTCCAGCGGATTTTCAAGAAGCTCGGAGTATCCACGCGCGCCGAGGTGGCGGCCCTGTACGCCAACACCAAGACGGTGACCGATGGCTGACGTGCCGGAAGCGGATTCACAACCGGACACTGGGGACACCGAGCTCGATCGCGCCGTCTCGGGCATCCTCACCGAGTTGCGCACCGCCACCCCCGAGCGCGCGGCCGAACTCGGCCGGCGTCTCGCCGATCTCCTCGATCGCCGGAAGGCGCTCGTAGAGAGTCGAACCGACGACATCGAGGCAATCGCGTCAGGCATCGATGTCGCCGGCCACGCCTTGGGCGATGCCGCCTCGAGCACCGAACTCATGCAACGCGCGTGTGAGCGCGTCGCCGAACTCTGCTCTGCGCGAACGGTCGTGCTGTCTCGATTCGAGGAGGATCGGATCATTCCCGTGGTCTCCTTCACCACCGATCCAGATATCACGCCGTCACTGCCCCTCGGATTCGACCTCGCGCCGGGCTCTCCCGAAGAGCATGCGCTCGCGGCAAACACGGTCACGGTCGATGAACTCGTTCCCGAGTCGATGCGAAACACTCTGGGCAACAACGGTTTCTCCACAGTTCCGGTCGTGGTCGACGGGCGTGCGGCGGCCTTCGTGCACGTCGACACGATGTTGGATCCTCCACGGCGCCACGCCCTGAGCGTGTTCGCGGAAATGCTCGGCGGTCAGTTCGAGCGGGTCGGCCTCGAAGCGCGTCGCGAGCGCCAGAACCTCCTCCTCCGCGACAGCGCCCGGCGATGGAGCAGCAACACCGACTTCGACGCCCTGTCCCCACGCGGCGCGGCCAACAATGCACCGCCTCCCGCGGAGAACGACGTGGATCGGCGCCTGCTCGATCCGCTCACCGAGCGCGAAGCGGACGTCGTCCGGCTGATTCTCACCGGTGCGTCGAACGCCTCGATCGCGGCCGAGCTGGTCATCACCGTCGACACGGTCAAGTCGCATGTGAAACGCATTCTCCGAAAATTGGGCGCTACCAACCGCGCCGAGCTGATCGCGAAGTATCGGTCCACCCCGCGGTGACCCGGCGGCTCCGCCCCGTGACCCGGCCCCAGCCGGTGGGCCCGCCGAGTCGCGCCGCGTCGTCAGTCGCCCGAAGCCGGCACGGTCACCTTGACGGTGTCCACGTCGGGGGTCAGCACCAGCTGGCAAGCGAGGCGAGAGCACGGCTGGACACCATCGAGAAACTCGAGAAGGTCCTGTTCCTCTGGTGTCGGCTCACTGAACACCGCGGCGGAACCTTCGTCCACGTACACGTGGCAGGTTGCGCACGAGCAGCTGCCCCCGCATTCGGCGACGATGCCGGGAAGGTTGTTGCGTACCGATCCGTCCATCACAGTCTGGCCGGACGGGACGTCGACGGACGCCGTCGAACCATCCGGAAGCTGGTACACGACGTTGGGCATGGCAATCTCCTTCGGGTCGACCGGTGAACATCTGCGCGGTCGTCGCGGGTGCGGGGCGATGCACCCGGATGGGTACGGCCGCGTTCTCCATGACCGAAATTGTGTCGCCGGTCACTGGACGCGCACATCACCACATCGGCCGATTACCCCCCTCCCATGGGGTGAAAACTGCGCCGCCACCAGCAAGCGACAGCAGAGTGACCGGGGCCACATCCCCCGTTAGATAGACAACTTTCGTTCGCTGGTGTGATGCCCCTCACCCCCGCTGCTGACAGGCTGAACTCACATCGGCCGACGTGAGCGCCGCAGCGTTCGGCGCCACATCTCACAGCATCACGAAGGGGATTCGATGAGCACTACAGAGCAGGTCACAGAGCTGATCCCGGACGCCGTCGCCCGCCGGATCGTGTTGCCCGAAGGGCACCGGGACAACGACGAGTTGTTCGAGGCCTACCGTTGGTTGCGCGAGAACAATCCACTCGGCCGTGCTGTCGTCGAGGGGTACGACCCGCTGTGGCTGGTGAGCAAGCACGACGACATCATGGAGATCGAGCGTCAGCCCGACATCTTCACCAGCGCGGGTGGTGAGAACAAGGGGTCGGTCAACCCGATCTTGGCGAACCAGGCCGGCGACGAGTTCACCAAGAGCATCAACAACGGCAGTCTCCGCATCCTGGAGACGCTCACCTACCTCGATCCGCCCGAGCACACCGAGATCAAGGACATCGCCGTCGACTGGTTCCGGCCGACCAACCTCGCGAAGTGGGAAACCACCATCCGTGACCTGGCGAAGGCGTCCGTCGCCCGACTCCTCGAGACAGACGGCCGCATCGACTTCGTCAAGGACTTCGCCCTGTACTACCCCCTGCACGTCATCATGAGCCTGTTCGGGGTGCCCGAGGAGGACGAGCCCCGCATGATGGCCCTGACGCAGGAGTTCTTCGGGACGGCCGACCCCGACGCCATCCGCGAGGATGTCGAACCGCTCACCCCGGACGCCGCCGCCAAGCAGTGGGTGGCCACGATCCAGGACTTCTACGCCTACTTCGAACGACTGCTCCAGGATCGCCGCGCCAACCCCCGGGACGACCTCGCCACGATCATCTCCCTCGCCCGCGACAAGAACGGTGACTACTACCCGAACGAGGTGGCCTACGGCTGGTTCATCGCCATCGCGACCGCGGGCCACGACACCACCTCGAGCACTCTTGCGGGAGGCATTCTCGAACTCGGTCGCAACCCGGACCAACTCGCCAAGGTGAAGGCCGATCTGTCGCTCGCTCCGCACCTTGTGAACGAGTCGCTGCGTTGGGCCTCGCCGGTCAAGCATTTCATGCGTCAGGCGACGCAGGACTACACGCTGCGCGGCCGTGACATCAAGAAGGGCGACCGCTTCATGTTGCTGTACCAGTCGGGCAATCGCGACGCGGAGGTCATCCCCGACCCCGATCGCTTCGACATCACCCGCCGGCCCAACAAGCACATCGCCTTCGGCTACGGCCCGCACATGTGCATCGGCCAGCACCTGGCGAAGCTGGAGCTGCGGATCATGTTCGAGGAACTGCTCCCCCACATCGAGTCGCTCCAACTGGTGGACGACACCAAGATGATCCAGACCAATTTCGTCGGCGGCCTCAAGAACATGCCCGTCGAGATCGAGTTCGCCGGGTAGCACGATGCCCACGCCACACCCCTCACCCACCGTGGTGATCGTCGGGGCCGGGCATGCCGGTGGCACACTCGCCGGTCTGCTCCGCCAACAGAAGTTCGACGGCCGAATCATCCTGTGCGGAGAGGAAACACATCCGCCGTATCATCGCCCGCCTCTGTCGAAGAAGTACGCCGACGACGAGTTCGTGCAATGGCTCAAGCCGGAATCGTTCTACGTCGACAACGCCATCGACACCCGACTGGGTGACCAGGTCGTGCACATCGACCGGGACGCCCGCACTGCGACGACGGCGTCCGGTTCCATCCTCGAGTACACGACGCTCGTCCTCGCCACCGGCGCCGCACCACGGACGCTGACCATCCCCGGTAGTGATCTCGACGGTGTCCTGAGCCTGCGCACGCTCGCCGACGCCGCGCAATTGCGCAAGGCAGTCCACAGCGGATCCTCGCTGGCCATCGTCGGTGGCGGGTACGTCGGACTCGAGGTCGCGGCATCGGCCCGCGCCCGCGGGGGCGAGGTCACGGTCATCGAGCGGGAGGAACGGGTACTGGCCCGGGTCGCCAGCCCGGAACTGTCCGCCGCCCTCACCCGCTTCCACCGAGACCGCGGCACGCGCATCCTCACAGGTGCCGAGGTCCGGGAAATCACCGGGACAGCCGGTCGCGTCGGTGGAGTCACCCTCGCCGACGGCACCGACATCGCGTGTGACCTGGTACTGGTGGGAGTGGGAGCGATCCCCAATGACGCGCTGGCGCGGGAGGCAGGCATCGAGTGCCTCGCCGGGGTCGTGGTGGACGGTTCGGCCCGCACCAGCGATCCGCATGTCCTCGCCATCGGGGACGTGACCTATCGCCTGCACGACACCCTCGGCAAGATGGTGCGACTGGAAAGCATTCCCAGCGCGGTGGAACAGGCGAAACAGGCGGCCGCTGTCATCATGAGCGCACCCCGGCCACCACACGAGGTGCCGTGGTTCTGGTCCGATCAGTTCGACCTGAGGATGAAGATGGCCGGGATGGTCGATCCCGACACCCGGGCTGTTCTGCGCGGAGATCCGTCCGAGTCCTCCTTCGCCTTGTTCCACCTCGACAGCGACGGCGTCCCCGTCGCCGTCGAGACCGTAAACGCCGCAGCCGAATTCATGGCCGGCAAACGCTTTATCGGCGACCGCACCAAGCTCGACCCCACCGCACTCGCCGACCCCGCGACCTCGTTGCGGGACGCCGTTCTGTAGAGCATTTCGATCTCCGCCGGCCCACGGGTCGGCCCACAAGATATGGAGTACGTGACGATGGAAGCACTCGCAGCAGTCGCGAGAGAGCCGCACACCGAATTCACCCTCGAGCCGATCACCATCGAGGGACCCAGGGCCGGTGAGGTTCTCGTCGAGATCGAGGCCGTCGGCATCTGCCACACCGACCTCGCTGCACGCGACGGCGCCCTCCCGACCGCGCTGCCCGCCGTGCTCGGCCACGAAGGATGCGGCATCGTTCGAGAAGTCGGCCCCGGCGTCACCAAAGTGGCACCCGGCGACCGTGTCAGTATCACCTTCAACAGCTGTGGGACCTGCCCGTCGTGCACCACGGGTGCACCGTCCTACTGCCACCAATTCATGCACCTCGCCTACGACGGGGTGCGCGACGACGGAACCGGGCCGATCACCACCACCGACGGGGAAAAACTCACCGGCCTGTTCTTCGGCCAATCCTCCTTCGCCACCCACAGTCTCGCGTTCGAGCGCAACGTCGTGAAAGTTCCCGACGACGTCCCCGCGGAACTGCTCGCACCCCTCGGATGCGGCATCCAGACCGGCGCAGGGGCAGTGATGCGCTCCCTGAACTGCGGTCCCGGCTCCGCAGTACTCATCGCCGGCGCCGGCTCCGTCGGCCTGGCCGCCGTCATGGGCGCCGTCGTGCAGGGCTGCACCACCATCATCGCCGTCGAACCCCACCGGTCCCGGCGCGAACTCGCCCTCGAACTGGGCGCCACCCACGTCGTCGACCCGGCCGCCGGCCCACTCGTCGAGCAGGTCCGCGCCATCGTCCCCGCCGGTGTCGACTACGCGATCGACACCTCCGGCGTCCCGGCAGTAATCGAGTCGCTCGTCGGCGCCATGACCTTCCACGGCACGATCGGCCTCATCGGCGTGCCCGCCGACCCGGCAGCATCCGTGCCACTGAACATCATCAGCTCCCTCGCCATGGGACTCACGATCACCGGAATCATCGAGGGCGACAGTGTCCCCGACGAATTCATCCCCGAACTGGTGGAGCTCTACAAGGCGGGCAGGTTCCCGCTCGACAAGCTCGTCACCACCTTCCCCTTCGCGAAGATCAACGACGCAATCGAGGCCCAGCACCGGGGCGAGGTGCTCAAGCCCGTGCTCGTGCAGGACTGACCACTCCACCCGACACACTTTCCGAGAAGGACACCCCGATGACGATCGACTACACCGATCTCTACATCCGCGGCGGATGGGTACGGCCGTCCGGCGATTCGACGATTCCGGTCATCTCGCCGAGCACCGAACAGCGGATCGGCTCGGTGCCGGACGGTACCGAGTCCGACATCGACGATGCGGTCGAGGCCGCCCGCGCGGCCTTCACCGGCCCGGACGGCTGGGCGTCGTGGAGCGCCGCCCGGCGCGCCGAGGTCCTGGGCCGCTTCGCCGACGAACTCGAATCCCGCGCCGAGGACACCGCGACCCGGGTGAGCAGCCAGAACGGCATGCCCATCAGCCTCGCCCGACAATTCGAGGGTGGCTTCCCACCTCTCCTGCTGCGTTACTACGCCGAGATGACGGCCAAGCAGGAGGACGAGATCCGACCCGGCATGCTCGGCGGATCGACCCTCGTCACCCGCTCTCCCATCGGCGTCGTCGGCGCCATCGTGCCGTGGAACGTCCCCCAGGCCATCACGTTCCTCAAGATCGCTCCGGCGCTCGCCGCCGGCTGCACCGTCGTTCTCAAGCCGTCTCCGGAGACCGTGCTCGACGCCTTCCTGATGGCCGAAGCGGCGATCGCGGCGGGCCTTCCTGCGGGTGTGCTCAACATCGTCCCGGGCGGACGCGAACTCGGCGCCTACCTCGTCGCCCACCCGGGCATCGACAAGGTCTCGTTCACCGGTTCCACCGCAGCCGGCCGCACCATTGCCCGCACCTGCGGTGAACTGCTGCGTCCGGTCACTCTCGAACTCGGCGGCAAGTCCGCCGCGGTCGTCCTCGACGATGCCGACCTCGCAGCCAACATCGAATCCTTCTATGCCGCAACGCTTCTCAACAACGGCCAGATCTGCTGGCTCGGCACCCGGGTACTCGCGCCGCGTTCACGCTACGACGAGATCGTCGACACTATTACGGATCTCGCGAAGGGTGTGTCCGTCGGCGACCCGCTCTCGGAAGCGACGCAGATGGGACCGCTGGTCTCGGCCCGTCAACGCGATCGCGTCGAAGGCTACATCGAGAAGGGTAAGTCGGACGGTGGGCGGATCACCACCGGCGGCAAGCGTCCTGCCGGGGCAGATCACGGCTGGTTCGTCGAACCCACGGTATTCGCCGACGTCGAGACGGGGCACACCATCGCGCAGGAGGAGATCTTCGGCCCGGTGCTGTCGGTCATCCCCTACACCGATGAAGCCGAGGCAATCGCCATCGCCAACCACTCGGACTACGGCCTCGGTGGTTCGGTCTGGACCGCCGACCCCGAACGCGGTGCACGCTTCGCCCGCAACATCGCCAGCGGAACGGTCGGCATCAACGGCTACGCCAACGATCCGACCGCCCCCTTCGGCGGCATCAAGAACAGCGGACTCGGGCGGGAACTCGGGCCCGAAGGACTGGCGGGCTACCAACAGCTCAAGAGCATCTACCTCGACGTGCGCTGACACGGTGGGCGGGGCTGCATATACAGGTAGCCCCGCCCACGGTGGTGAATTTCAGGAAAGGAGCACAGTGACGAAAGATGAAGTCGCGCTGCTCGACTTCGCCGTGCGGTGGGCACCCTACGGTGGCGGTGACGAGCACATCCTGCCCGAGTTCGGACTCCTACCCATCGACTTCTACCACCGCCTGCAGAGTCTCCTCGACGAACATCCGAGTATCGACGTCCAGGTCCGGCGCCGTCTGAAAGCTCTCTGCGCACACAAACTCGGCTATCCACCGGCCGGTCGCAGACGTCGTCACGCCCCAGCGGACTCGATCATGAGGTTCGAACCGCTGTGACAAGACGAGTGAACATCTCGCTCGCACTTCGCGCGTAGTCCTGACAGCGTGTGAAGGGCTCCGAACCACCCGGATACCGGCCCGGCGCAGCGCGTCCCGACACCCACCTATGCGCCCTGCCCCAATTTCACTCCTTCAGCAGATGGTCATCCAGAACGGTGGGTGCACCTTCGGAGTCGCCCGTGATCGGGCTTGCGCAGTGTGCCCACTACAACGCTGCCTCTTCCGATCGGGACGCGGGGTTCGTGCGGTCGGCCGCGCACGCAGCGGTGCGCCTGGAGAAGAAGTTGCTATCGTCCCTGGGTCGCGTACTGATGGTTCGATGACATCGAACGCCACGCCCGGCTCAGCCTCTAGATTCGGATCATGGACCTGCGCCAGCTCGAGTACTTCCTCGCCGTCGTCGACAGCGGCGGGGTGACACGAGCCGCGGCACAGCTGCGGGTGGCGCAGCCGTCCCTGTCGCAAGCGGTGCGCAAGCTCGAGAAGGATCTTGGCGTCGAGTTGTTCCATCGGGTCGGACGGGGGTTGGTACTGGCCCCCGCCGGCGAGGCCCTTGTCGGCCCGGCCCGCACAATCCTGCGCGATGTGGGCGCTGCGGAGAATGCGGTCCGAGATGTCGGTGCGATGCGCGCCGGCCGAATCGACGTGGCGTCCCTGTCGGATCTGTCCTCGGACCCCCTGTCGGTGTGGGTGGCCAAGTTCCGCCATCAGTACCCGGACATCCGTTTCCACATCGAGGAACGCGACGAGACCACCGATGTCGTGTCCCTGGTCAAGTCCGGAGCGTGTGAGCTGGGCATCCTCGCACTGCCGCTGCCCACCGAGGACCTGGTGGGCGAGGAACTGATCGATCAGCAGCTGGTGCTGGTGTGTCCGCCGGGAACCGATGCGCGGTGGCCGGACCCGGTGCCGATCGAGCAGTTGTCCGGGGTCCCTTTCGTGATGAGTGGGCGCGGTACGGCAACCCGCGATTTCATCGAACGCTCGTTGCGTCTGCACGGAGTCGAGCCGGATGTCGCGGTGGAGGTGCGCCAGCGCGGCGCGGTGCTGCCGATCGTCCTCGCCGGCGGTGGGGTGTCGATCGTTGCGCTGCGTAGTGGGCTCGACGCGATCCTCCGCGGTGGAGTCGTACGGGAACTCTCGCCGCGCCTGACCCGCAAGATGGGCGTCGTCCACCGACCCGGACGGATCACGGAGGCATCGACCGAGTTCCTGGCCTGCGCCCGGGCCTCCTTCGAGGAGTTCGCCCAGTCCGTCGCGGGGTACATGGCAGACGGACTGTCCCTGGTCGAAGCCGGAAGGCTGACGCGCGAGGAAGGCGACCGCCGGCTACGGGAAGACAATGCCCGAGTCTCCCATGATTCATAGGCAATTGCAGTAGATCTTCTACTTTTTTGGTCTTTGACCCGATCGATTGCCGCGCTTTGAATGGTGTGTACCAACTCACGTCATCGCGGCGCGCCCGGGTCCACCACCTGGATGATCCTCCCTTCGGAGTGGACATTGCCCTGCTCGTCGGTGCGCCACTGCCGCTTGTTCTCGGAGGGATCCCACGATGCATACAACAGGGTCGACGAATACGTCGGTACGGTCACGTCCGCCACGGCCGACGCAGATGCGACGTGCCTGGCTCGTCGTCGGCCTTCTCGTCCTGTTCATGCTCATCAACCACGCCGACAAATCCGTCATCGCGTTCGCCGGGGTACAGATTCAGCACGACCTGGGGCTGAGCTCCCAGCAGTTCGGACTCCTGCAGAGCAGCTTCTTCTGGTTATTCGCTGCCGGCGCACTGTTTTTCGGCTGGCTCTCGTCTCGGGTAAGCCTTCGCTGGCTGCTCGCCGGTCTGATGCTGACCTGGGTCGCGACAATGATCCCGCTGCTCGGCACCGTCAGCTTCGGCGTCCTCATCGCCTGCCGAGTGATCCTCGGATTCGCCGAAGGCCCCGCATTCGCGTTGGCCAACCACGCCGCACACTCGTGGTTCCCGCCGGAGAAGCGAGCGATGGCAGGCGGATTCGTCTCCGCGGGCGCCTCGATCGGCACCCTGCTCGCCGCACCCATACTCACCTGGATCATCTTCCACTGGGATTGGCACGCCGCGTTCTACGTACTCATCGCGATCGGCACCCTGTGGGCCGGAGCCTGGCTGATCCTCGGCCGCAGCGCCGACGAAGGCGAAACAACTCCGGTGTCGACGGTGGTCGTCGAGACTGTCGACGCACCCTACAAAACGATCCTGAAGACCGGCACCGTCATCGGCATCGCGGTCCTGATGTTCAGCTCGTACTGGTCGACCACCCTGAAGATCGCATGGCTGCCCGTCTATCTCCAGGAAGGCCTGGGTTACGACACCGCCACCGCCGGTCAGCTCATGATGCTGCCCTACGGACTCGCCGCCGGCGGCGCCATCACCGCGGGCTGGTTCTCCGGCCGGCTCATCTCACGGGGCGTCTCCCGCCGAGTCGCCCGCGGCTACTTCAGCGCAGCGCTCGTCGCCGGCGCCGGCATCTCGATGGCCGGGTTCACGCTGCTCCCCCAGGGCGGACTGCAACTGGTCCTGATCGCCCTCGCGTTCTCGCTGAACACCGCAGCCTTCGGCGTCGCACTCTCCGCGATCGCCGACGTTGTCCAGGCGAAGAAGCGCGGAATGGTCCTGGGCATGCTCTCGGCGATCGCAAGCATCTCCGGCATGATGGCGCCGCTCGTACTCGGCTTCACCGTCGGCTCGTCCGTCGACAAGATCACCGGCTACGCGATCGGCTTCCAATCCAGCGGCGCCCTGATGATCGTCGGCGCAGTCATCGCAATCTTCCTGGTCAACCCCGAACGCGACATCACCCTCATCCGCCGTCGAGTCGAGGAGACAGCATGAACATCAACAGCCCCCTGGACGGCGTCCGCGTCATCGACTTCGGGCAATTCATCGCAGCCCCCGCCGCCACCCAGATCCTCGTGGACCTCGGGGCGGACGTGATCAAGGTCGAGCCGGTGCACGGCGAGTCCGCCCGCGGGATCGGACCAGCCGGCGAGGCCATGCTGCAGAACTACAACCGCGGCAAGCGGTCCATCGCACTGGACCTGAAAGACCCTCAGGCACAGGAGATCGCCCGGAAACTGATCGCCGGCGCCGACATCGTCGTACAGAACCTGCGCCCCGGAGTCATGGAGTCGTTCGGACTCGGCGCCGACCAGATCCTCGCCGCCCACCCCCGGATCGTCTACGCGACCGTCAGCGGCTTCGGGCTGCACGGACCGTCGAAGTACCGACCCGGCCTCGACATCGCAGCACAGGCCGAAAGCGGGATGATGTGGGTCACCGGAGAAGCCGACCGTGAGCCGCAGAAGGTGGGGGCCCAGATCGTCGACGTCGCCTCCGGTTACGTGTGCGCCCAGGCGATCCTCGCGGCCTATGTGCGCCGCCTCCGCACCGGCGAAGGCGACACCGTCGAGGTCTCGCTCCTCGAAGTCGCGCTCCACCTGCAGGGCACGAACTGGGGCCAATACCTGATCACCGGCGAGGAACCCATCCGCAAGGGCAACGGACAACCCAGTATCGCCCCAGCCGCGGACGTAATGACAACCAAGGACGGAAACCTGGTCCTGTCCGCCTACTCCGACGTGCACTTCCACCGACTGTGTCGCCTCATCGGGCGCCTCGACCTGGCCGAGGACCCCCGCTTTGCAAGCAACACCCTGCGGGTGGCGAACCGGCAGGCAATGCTGATCGAGCTGCGCAGCGCATTTTCGACGATGACGAGCGACGAAGCCATGGAATTGCTGACCACCAACGGAGTTGTGGCGGGCAGGATCAACACCTACCCCGAGGCCATGCGCAGTGCCGACGTCGAAGCGTCCGGGTTGTTCATCGAGGTCAGCGACACCGACGGGGCATCGCACACCGCCCTCGGCTCACCCTGGCATCTGGGCAGCATTCCCAAGCCCGGCAGCGAAGGTGACCCGGACCTGGGTCAGCACACCGCCGAGCTGCTCACCGAACTCGGTTACCCCGCCGCCGCGGTCGACGCCCTCGTCGCCTCCGACATCGTCCGCCTCCGCTAGGCACCGGAACCCCGCCGACGAACCCGCCTTCTCAAAGGAATCACCATGCAACGCACCATCTTCACCGAAGACCACGACGCTTTCCGCGACACCGTCCGCCAGTTCATCGCCAAGGAAATCACCCCCAACCTGCCCGACTGGGAAGCCCAGGGCTGCATCCCCCGCGACTTCTACAAGAAGACCGCAGAGATCGGAATCAACGGTCTGCAGGTACCCGAACAGTACGGCGGCGGCGGCATCGACAGCTTCCTGTTCAACACCGTCGTCTACGAGGAGATCGGCTACGCCGCAGCCTCTCTCGGCGGATTCCAGGTGCATCTGAACACCGTGCTGCCGTACTTTCTCGAGTACGCCAACGAGGAACAGCGCGACCGTTGGTTCCAGGGCTTCGCCGACGGCAACCTGGTCAGCGCGATCGCCATGACCGAACCCGGCATCGGCTCGGATCTCGCGGGGGTCGCCACCACCGCCGTCCGGGACGGCGACGACTACATCCTCAACGGCAACAAGACCTTCATCACCGGCGGCATCAACGCCGAACTGGTGATCGTGGTGGCACGCACCTCCAAGGATCCGGACAACCGCCGCAAAGGGCTGTCACTGCTCGTCGTCGAGGGGGACATGCCCGGATTCATCCGGGGCCGCAACCTGCACAAGATCGGTATGAAGTCGTCCGACACCGCCGAGTTGACGTTCGACAACGTCCGCGTGCCGGCCAGGAACCTCCTCGGCAAGGAGGGCGGCGCATTCGCGATGCTGGCACACAACCTGCCGCAGGAGCGGCTGTCGATCGCCATCACCGGCCTCGCCACCGCCACCGCGGCAGTCGATCTCGCCCTCGAATACGCTCGGGAACGCCAGGTGTTCGGCACGCCGCTGGCCAACTTCCAGAACACCAAATTCGTACTCGCCGAATGCGCGACCGACCTGCAGGCCGGACAGTCGATGGTCGACCAGGCGCTCATCGCCCTCGACAACGGCACACTCACCCCGGCGGATGCAGCGAAGGTGAAGCTGTTCTGCACCGAACTGCAGGCCCGGGTGATCGACAAGTGCCTGCAGCTGCACGGCGGCTACGGCTACATGACCGAATACCCCATCGCCCGGCTGTACGCCGACGCCCGGGTCACCCGGATCTTCGGCGGCACCAGTGAGGTCATGAAGAGCGTCATCTCGAAGTCCATGGGGCTCTGAGCCTCTCACCGCTCCCGTTCCGGTCGCTGTGCGTCCGGACCGCATCGAAGGACCGTAGAAGTGCAGATCAAGAACATCAACGCCGTCGTCACCGGCGGTGCATCCGGACTCGGACTGGCGACTGCCACCCGTCTGGTCGAGTCCGGCGCCACCGTCACCCTGCTCGACCTTCCCGGCTCCCCCGGCGCCGAGCAGGCCGCCGCGCTGGGCCCGGCTGCGCAGTTCGTGCCCACCGACGTCACCGACCCGGACGCCGTCGCCGCGGCATTCGCCGAAGCCGCCGAGCAGGGCCCGGTACGCGCAGTCGTGCACTGCGCGGGCCGCGGCAAACCCATGCGTATCCTCTCCAAGGATGGGAAGGCCGCCGACCTCGAGCCGTTCGAGTCGGTCATACGCCTCAACGTCATCGGCACCTTCAACGTGCTCCGCTACGCGGCCGAATCGATGGCTGCCAACGAGCCGCTCGACGCCGACCGCGGCGTGTGCGTGCTGACCGCGTCCGTCGCCGCCTTCGAGGGCCAGATCGGGCAGATCAACTACGCGACGTCCAAGGCCGGGGTGGTCGGGATGACCCTGCCGGCGGCCCGCGACCTTGCCAGCGTCGGGATCCGGGTCTGCACAATCGCGCCCGGTGTCTTCGCCACCCCACTTCTGCTGAACGCCCGCAGCGACATCCGCGAAGCCCTGGCCGCCTCGGTCCCCCACCCTCAGCGCCTCGGCGAACCGTCCGAATTCGCCTCACTGGCCGCACACATCATCGAAAACGGCATGCTCAACGGCGAGACGATCCGCCTCGACGGCGCTATCCGGATGGCCCCCCGATGACCGACCGGACTCCCGAGCACGTGGTGCTGACCGAACGACGGGGCCGGATCCTGGTGGTCACGCTCAACCGTCCGGACGCCCGCAACGCCGTCGACCGGGCGATGGCGAGTGCCCTCGCATCGGCGATGGATCGTCTCGACAACGACCCGGGTCTGAGTGTCGGTGTCATCACCGGCGCCGGTGGGTACTTCTGCGCAGGAATGGATCTCAAGGCCTTCCTCCGCGGAGAGAGCCCCCGCGTAGAGGATCGCGGATTCGCCGGGCTGGTCGAGGCGCCACCCGCCAAGCCGCTGATCGCCGCTGTCGACGGCCCGGCACTCGCCTGCGGATTCGAGATCGTACTGGCCGCCGATCTCGTGGTGGCCGCACCGACCGCCACGTTCGGTCTTCCCGAAGTGCGGCGCGGCCTGGTCGCCGCCGCCGGTGGACTGACCAGGCTGCCGACCCGATTGCCACGTGCGGTGGCACTCGAGATGATTCTCACCGGCGCTCCCATGACCGCGGCTCAGCTGCACCCCCTCGGCCTGGTCAACCGTCTCGCCACCGAATCCGAGATACTGTCCGAAGCTCTCGCTATCGCCGAAACGATTGCCGCGAATGGCCCACTTGCGGTACAGGCCAGCAAAAAGGTGGTCGTCGAATCACCCGGTTGGCCGCCGGCCGAGGCCTTCGAGCGAACCAGGCGCATTGTGATGCCGGTGTTCGGCTCGAACGACGCGCGCGAGGGTGCGGCCGCCTTCACCGAACGACGCACCCCGGTCTGGACCGGGTCGTGACCATCGAGAACGAGAGAACAGGAACACACCATGCGTGACGCAGTCATCGTCGAAGCCGTCCGGAGCCCCATCGGGCGGCGCAAGGGCGGATTGGCGGAGGTCCACCCGGTCGATCTGTCCGCGACGGTCCTGACCGCGCTGCTCGATCGCGCCGGCATCGAGCCCGCAGCTGTGGACGACGTCGTGTGGGGGTGTGTCGGCCAAGTCGGCGAGCAAGCCGGCAACATCGCCCGCAACGCCGTTCTCGCCTCGGGCTGGCCCGAGTCGGTGCCCGGCACCACCATCGAGCGCCAGTGCGGATCCAGCCAGCAGGCACTGCATTTCGCCGCCGCCGGGATCATCTCCGGTCAATACGACGTCGCCGTTGCGGGCGGTGTCGAATCGATGACCCGGATCCCGATGGGATCGGCGCGGCGCGTCGGTCTCGGAGACCCGAACAGTGACGCGATCCGACAGCGATACGAGGGCATCGAATTCAATCAGATTCGCGGCGCCGAGATTCTCGCCGAGCGGTACGAGTTGAGCCGCACCTGGCTCGACGAGTACAGCCTGCGCTCACACCAGCGAGCAGCCCAGGCAGTCGACGACGGTCGCTTCGCCGGCGAGATCGTGCCGGTGACCCTGCCGGACGGGACGAAGCTCGAATTCGACGAAGGAATTCGCAGGGCCACAACGCTCGACAAGCTCGGCCAGCTGGATCCGGTCCTTGGCGAGGACGGGCGGATCACCGCAGGTAACGCATCTCAGATCTCGGACGGCGCAGCCGCGTTGCTGATGATGTCCGGAGAACGCGCCCGGCACCTGGGACTGACACCACTGGCGCGGGTGCACACCGCAACAGTGGTCGGCGACGATCCCATCACCATGCTGGCCGGGCCGATCCCCGCGACGGCACGGGCGCTCGAACGGGCAGGCCTGACTCTCGACGACATCGGTGCCTTCGAGGTCAACGAGGCATTCGCCAGTGTCGTCGGCGCCTGGCTCCGGGCAACCGGGGCCTCGGAGGATCGCGTGAATTCGCTGGGCGGGGCAATCGCACTGGGTCATCCGCTCGGTGGCTCGGGTGCACGCCTGACCACTACGCTCGTCCATCACATGCGCGCAGAAAACATCCGGTTCGGGCTGCAGACGATGTGTGAGGGCGGCGGCATGGCCAATGCCACCGTCTTCGAGAACGTCGTGGATCGTTGAACCCACGTGCTACGACGACTCGGAAGCAGCAACGAAACTCTGGTACAGATCGCCGATTCCGCTGATCCAACTGGTCAGTCGCTCATCTGGCTGCAGGAACCGCGGCGGTTTTGTCCCACTCCACGCTGCGGGGTGCCGGTGAAGATGACATCACCGAGGTAGAGGGTAACCGTCTCGGAGGGAGGCGATCACCGACGGCACGGCGAAGATGTTGATCCACTGCGAAATCGCCCGGGTGAGGGCACGCGGCTGGCACGGATCGCCGCGCTGTCGAGGTCGACGACGCCGTGCCGAATTGCGTGGGCATGGAAGGTGGTCCGCAGGGTTGCCACCGAATCGGCATCACCGGGCACGACAAACTACCCGCTGATCGCACCACTGCCGGCGGCCCGAGTCGACATCCACAGCGGCGAGCTGCGCGCGCCTCGGCGGCCTCCGCGTCTGCGACCTCGTGTCGGCGTAGCGAACTCAGGGCGTGGCCAGTTCTGGTCTGAGTCCAGCGCTCCCGTAGCGCTCCCGCGTGCCACACCGCCCCGAGCAGGTGGCTCGCTCCACCCGCTCCCCAGACGGGTGGGCGTTCCTGGGCTCAGATCTGGGCTGCGCGCGGCGGCCTCAGTTGACACCAGTTGTGCCGAGTGGCATCAGCCGTGGCCCACTCTGGCTGTACCGATGGACGACCCCCACTTCCCCGCGGAATCGCCGGGGCTTGCTCCATCGGGGCGTCCACATCGTGTCGCCGGTCAGCCCACGTAGATCGGCCCGACCCGAGTCCGGGTGGCTTGACGTGAACGGCGGGAAGTATTTGCGGAGAACCCACCCACGCCCCGACTTCAACGACAACCTTCCGATCGGCGGGTCGATCGCCTACCGGCCGCGCCATTCGAGCCAGTGGCTACGGATCCACTTCCGTTGCTTGGGGGTGAGGACTACCTGAAGCACCTTGCCATGCAGATCTCCGTACGTTGGGTAGGTCCGGATCTCCTCGGCCACGTCGACGGCACCGGACTCGTCAACCGCAATAAGCCCCTGGTCGAACAGGCGGTGGATATCTCGACGCAGGAGCAGACCTCCCTGATCCGCATGCTTGCCGACTTCGGCGTAGCTATAGAGATGGCACGCTTCGAGAACCGATTTCGGAGCCGCGCCGGTCACTGCGCACTGCGCCCCGTACTCGGCAAGCAGTTTGGCTCTGAACCCGGCCTGACCGACTCTCACCCGAACAGGTCGAACGACATGGCCCTCCGGTCCACCGGTCATCTGCTTCGACGTTTCGTCGAGAATGTGCAGGAGGTTGCCGTCGGTTGCGTCCTCGAGTGCCTCACGGAAGTCGTCGAGGCGGAGCCGCCGGAAACTGTTCTGCTCTTTCGGGTGCACGCAGAGTGACCGCAAGGCTTTGCCGTCGAGGACGCCTTCGAGGTCGATCCAGGCCTGAGCGTGACTGCTGCGGTAGGTCGTGACCTCCTTTTCACCGAAGATCGGCTCATCGAATTCTTCGTGGCAGTCGTCGCAGCGATACGGGGGACGCTTGCGCTTGCGCCGCACCACATTCGCGCGATTGCACACGGGGCAGGTCGTCGTAGTCTTGATGCCGTCGCCGACCTCGATGTGCTCGATGACGGAAACCCCGATCAGGAACTCGTCCCAGATGGCGATGATGTCGCCCGGTTGTACCTCGTCATGGTGCACCACCGAGCTATCCCAGCTGTAGTGAGATGCCGCGTTGTCGTCGTACTTGGCACTGCCGACGATGCGTCGATAATCCGCTTGCTTGGATTGCGCCAGCCATGCCGTGCTGGCCTTCTCTAGAGACAACTTCTACTCCTGTCACGCTCCGAACAGGAGACAACTCTGGTACATGACAGGTGGGCGCCTTCGGCTGGGGGCTTCCTCGTAGGAAGAACGTGTTTTCCATGACCGACACCTATGGGGCCCAGCGTGATGTGGCTCATCGAAGGTGGATACGTCCCGCTTTCCGGTAAGCCTCTGCCATGCTTCACTATTCGAGGTGAACGATACGTTTGCGCAGCAAGTCGAGGTTGGCTCGCCCGCGCGTCTGCCGCTTGAGCATAT
>NZ_JBMBTE010000003.1:0-129111 GCF_048897285.1 Rhodococcus sp. O3 | reverse complement strand
TGCGGCGCGCCGGCACCGTCACGGTCGCGGCGCTGACCGCGATCGGCCCGGCGCTGGCCGCGTTCCTGAACGTGGACGCCCTCGGAGCGGAGGTCCCGGTGGCAGTGCCGACGAGGGGCAGCGAGCGGAACGCGTACCGCAGCGTCGGGGTCGCCCTTCGCCCGGACATCCGCGACAGCGGCGAACGGGCCGCGGCAATCGCCTCCGAACTGAACCTGCGGCGCCGTCGCGCCGCGCACCCGGCGATGGCCGTGCGGTCCCGGACCGAGGATCACGTGCCCGCCCCGCTGCTGCGCTTCGGCACCGACCGCACCGACCTGTCCGTCGTTCCGCCGACGGTCACCGGGAACACCGTGGTGTCGAGCGTGAACCGCGGCGCCGCCGATCTCGTGCTCGGCGGCGCCGCGGTGCGGTTCACCACCGGATACCCGAGCCTGTCCCCGGTGATGGCACTGACCCACGGCGTGCACGGCATAGGCGACACCGTCGCGGTCTCGGTCTCGACGAGCCCCGACGTCCTCGACGACGCCGCACTCGACCGGTACGTGGATCTGCTCCGGAGATCGCTCGCCGGACTGTAGGCCGGGTGCGGCACCGAGAGGCTGTCAGCGGAAGTAGTCGCCGAATCCGAAGATCGCGTCGAAGGCGCTGGTGGGCAGCACATCCACGTAGTTGACGCGGTAGTCCGCGTACGAGGCGCGCATCAGAGCGTGCACGAACTGCGTCGCGTGGATCGCATCCACCGCGTCGATCGTGACGGTGAGGTGGACCAGAGCGTTGTCGCTGCGGCCCACACAGCCGTGATGCGGAACGATCGGCTCGAGGAAGTCTTCGAAGTCGTCGTCGCTCAGAAGATCGACGAGCACATCGAGTTCGATCAATGCGTTGTATTCCATGTGTGTCCTCCCGTGTCGAACACCCGAGCGGCCTCGCGCCGCGCGGGTGGGTATCGACCGGGAACACGCACGGCGACATCATGCCCGAGTCCCGGAGAGTCCGCACGGGAGATCGATCGGTGTGTCACACGGCGGCTCCGAACACCGCTCGTTCGCGGCGACGCTGCTTGCGCGCGAGTACGGAGACCAGCGCGCGCAGGAAGAACGGCAGTTCCTTGCGGGCCTTCTCGGCTTCTTCGGGGGTCATGACCGCAAAGACCCGCGTGAGATCGAAATCCGCGCGAGCGCCGCGTTGCGCCTCCTTCTCGAAGGCCTGCCATGCCTCGGCGGAGACATAGCCGGTGATCAGCGGGAACACGGTGCGTTCCTCGTCGGCGATGTGTTCGTCGAGCATCGTCCGGAGCCGGCCGACGGCCTGCGCGAATTCGACGATCGCGGTCGTCTGCGGCAGGGCTGCCGCCGAGCGGACGAGATCGTCGAGGAGCGGGTCGAGCTCGTCGTGGTCGTCCGTCAGCTCGGTGAAATCGACGTGCGGGCCCGCCGACTCCGTGATCAGGGGCCACAAGGAGAGGTCCTCGACGTTGTGGTGATGGTGGAGACTCGCGGCGAAGAGGGAGATGTAGCCGGAGATCGCGGCACACCGGGCGTGATCGAAACGCGACGGGTCCGCGACGATCTCGTCGGCGAGACGGGAGAGCCGGGCGACGTCGTGGACGATCACGCGGTGCGCGAGACGCATACCGAGCAGTTCTTCATTCGTGGTGAGGCGCGGAGCCTTGGTCGGAGATGTCATGTCGGTAGCGTGCCCGCCGGTGCTTGGCTGCGACTTGGTGATCGCTTGGTCGGCACGACCACCGACCGGTACGGGCACGGAAAGTGGCGACCAAGTGCCTGTCCACACACTCGGGCCATGACCATCACACCTTCACTTCTGTTCCGCCTCAGCGCCGCCGGCGTCATCGCCGCGTTCGCGCTCAACCTGACCGGTGGCCTGCTGCATCCGGTCGTCGACGGCAACGCCCATTCCGTCGAGTCGCTGACCTCCGGGTTCAGCCCGTGGGCGCAGATGCTGTTGCTGGCCGGGACGATCGTCCAGCTGATCGCCCTGCCGGGTGTCTACGCGTGGTTCTCCGCGAAGGCCGGACTCGCGGGGCTGATCGGCTTCGTCCTGCTCTACGGCTCGTCGATGCTCGTGTCGCTCACGCACCTGACGATCGAGGCGTTCGCCTCCTACGAGCTCGCGGCGAACCCGGCGACCGCCCACCTCGTCCCCGCGGACGGTTCCCTGTTCCCCTCGACGGCATTCACCGTCCTGCAGATCGCGAGCGGCTCGACGTTCATGCTCAGCATGGTCGTGTTCGGTGTGTGCCTGCTCCGCACGGGCGCCGTTCCCCGCTGGATCGGCGCGATCATGACCGCCGGCGGCCTGGTTCTGCTCCTGCCGCTGCCCGAACTGCCCGGCGTGAGCGGACTGGTGGTCGAGTTGCCACGTGGGCTGGCGTTCGCCGCGATCGGGGTTCTCATTCTGCGGGCGAACGGACGTCCGCCGGCGGAGGCGGCGCCGGCGACCTCACATCGCGCAGGCGCTCCGCTAGCTGTGTGACCAGTTCCGATGCGGCGGCCCGCCACCGGGTCGCCGCATCGGCATCTCCGATGACCTCGGCGGTCTCGGCCAGCGCCACATCGACGGGGCCCGCGTAGAACGATCCGGAGTCGAGGCCGGCGATGCGACCCGAGAACGGGAGGAGTTGGGCGTGCAGTTCGCGTGCGGTCGCCACGTCGGCGAGGCGAGCGGTCACCCGGGCACGGAACGTGGTCATCGCCAGCCAGTAGTAGTCGCGCGGATACGGTCTGCTTCCCTCCCACAGCTGCCGGGCGCGGTCGGTGTCTCCTCGGTCCAGAAGCGCCGTGATCAACGGGAACCGGACCGAATGGGGACGCACCGCCTCGATCTGTTCGAGCTCCTCGACCAGCGGCGACAGATCGTCGCGTGCCACGGCGACGCCGATGCGGCCGACGGTGCCGATCCACTGCGCCACCACCATGCCCTGGGCGTGCATCATCGCCGAGATCTCGTCGTATCGTCGCAGTCCGGACTCGACGCGACCGGACATCAACTCCACCATCGCATCGAACACGGCGAGCACCCCGAGCATCTGGACCAGCTGATGGCCTGCCGCGTATGTGGTTGCGAGGGAAGCGCTCTCGTAAGCCTGGTCGAAGTCGGTGACGGCCGTGGCGGCGAGGAACCGCTGGAAATGGGCGACCGAGACGAACCCCTCGTCGCCCACCGTCTGCGCGACGTCGAGCAGTTGCCGGGAGTTCGCGAGTCGCTGGTCGACGAGATCGGGACCGAACGCGACGTAACCGACGGCGTTGAGCGCCCTCATGATCGTCGTCGGGTCGCCGGATTCCTCCGCCAGGGCGCGGGCTTCCACGGCCGCCGCGAGGCATCCTTCGTCGTCCAGGCCTTCGAGTTCGAACACCTTCGCCACCAGAAGCAGGGCGCGGGTCGCCGCCGTGAGTGCGGGATCGGCGAGGGCGGTGTCGATCTCGTCGAGGACCTCGGTGTCGGGTTCGGGATCGACCCGGATCGTCCAGACCACCGGCGCAGTCCACGACACGAGCGCGCGCACGAGAGCATCGCGGTTGCCGAGGCCGCGGGCCGCCCGCATCGCACGGATCCGGGTGTCGCGTGCCCCGCCGATGTCGCCCGTGCGGGCCTGCGATCCCACCTGGCCGATCAGGATCTCCAGCAGGAGACGGCTGTTCGGTTCGATCGCCGTCTCCGACAACGACCGGGCCGCGGCCCACAACGCGAACGCATCCTTGAACGAGGACTGCCGCTCGGCGGCCCGGGCACCTGCGACCACGTACTCCGCGCACTGCTCCGCGGTGGCGGGCGTGGCCGACGCGATCGCATGATGTGCGAGGACCGTCGGATCGGAGTGATCTCGCCGCGCGAGGATGTCGAGTGCTGCGGCGTGAATCCGCCTGCGCCGCATGGCGGGCAGGGTGCCGTACAGGGTCTCGCGCACGAGATCGTGGCTGAACCGGAGACGATCGGGGGCGGGTTCGACGAGAATTCCGGTGACCACCGCCGGTTCGAGTGCGTCGATGACGCTCTCGTCGTCCATGTCGCCGACGGCGCCGAGAACGGACAGGTCGAAGTCGCGACCGAGCACGGCACCGCGTCGCAGCGCGACGACCGTTCGCTCGGGGAGTCGAGAGATGCGGCGCGCGAGAATGTTTCGCACTCCGTCGGGAACGGTCCCACGTACGGCATCGACGCCCGGCGGCGTCTTGGGTGCGCCGACGCCCGGCGGCGTCTTGGGTGCGCCGACGCCCGGCGGCGTCCCGGGTGCGCCGAGTGTGCCGACGCCTTCCGAGGCGATCAGGCGGCAGTACTCCTCGAGGAAGAGCGGATTGCCGCCGGTGCGGTCGACGAGCTCGATCAGCACGTCCTCGTCGAGGTCGGCCGATCCCGCCCGGCGAGCGATCGTCCGAGCTTCCTCCCGGCCCACTCCGCGCAGGGTGATCCGGGCTCCCGGAATCCCGGCGGTCGCAGCCCATGTCGCGCGCAGATCGTCGGTGATCTCGCTGGGACGGAATGTGGCCACGACGAGGGTTGCCGACTTCCGGGCCGAGGCGGCGACGTGCCGGAGCACCTGCAGGGTCGGTTCGTCGGCCCGGTGGACGTCGTCGAGCACGAGGACGGTTCTCTGCCCGGGCCGGGACAGCAGTTGCTCGAGTGCGCGGCTCAACTCGAACGGTGATGTGGGCGGCTCCTGCTCACCGAGTCCGCGCAGGATCTCGGTCCACGGCCAGGCGGGCGGTGCGCCGTCGACCTCGGGGCATCCACCCCACGCGCCATGCCGGCCCTCGGCCGTGGTCCGGTGCAGGAAGGCACGGCCGAGCGCGCTCTTTCCCTCGCCGGCGTCGCCTGCGATCCACACCAGGTGCAGACCGCTCGTCTCCGATCGATGAGCCGCATCGAGCAGTTGTGCGAGTTCACCGTCCCTGCCGACGATGTCACCGGAATCCGGGTGTTGTTGGGGGACAGTAGACTCGACGTGCAGCGGGATGTCCGCTCGCTCGGGTGACAGCGACGGCCGCTGCTGCAGGATGTCGCGTTCGAGTTGCTGCAGTTCGGGGGAGGGATCGACTGCCAGCTCGTCGAGCAGGTATTCGCGGGTGCGTCGCAGTGTGGCCAGCGCGTCGGCTTGGCGGCCGCAGCGGTACTGCGCCGACGCCAGGAGTCGGACCGCGAACTCGCGCCCGGGATGCTCGGCCACGTGATGGTCGAGCTGATCGGCTGCGAGTTCGACGCGGCCCTCCTCGAGATAGGCGTGGGCGCGCGCTTCGAGCGCGGTGGCGTACATCTGCGTCAGACGCGCGCTCTCGATCCTCGCCCAGTCGGCGTCGAGGTGTTCGTGGTAGGGGATTCCCTTCCACCGGTCCAGCGCCTGCGACAGGATTTCGATCCGCGACGCGCGGTCGGCGGCGGTGAGTCCCTCGGTGACGAGCCGGTCGAAATACCACGCGTCGACCGCTTCGGTGGGCAGCCGCAGCGCGTAGCCGGGTGGGGCGCTGACGATGACGGTCGCCGGTGTCCTCGGTGCGCGGGCGGGTTCGAGCAGGCGCCGCAGGTTCGACACGTGCACCTGGAGTGCGGCCAGCGCTTTCGGTGGCGGCCCGCCGGACCACAGGTCCTCGATCAGAAGATCGGTCGAGACGACGTGACCCGCGGCGACGAGGAGCCGGGCGAGCACCGCACGCGCCCCCGGACCCCCGAGGGACACGATGCGGTCCCCGACCGTGACCTCGGTCGAGCCCAGCACGCTGATGCGAACGGGCACGGCCGACGGTGTCTTCGCTGTCATGATCGGCCCAGATTAACGGCGGCGCAGGCCGGCCGCGAGCCCTCTGGTCCGGATTCAGTCCAGGATGTCGAGGACCTTCGTGTCCTCCTGGCCGGCGAGCACCAGGGACTGGGCCACCACCATATGCTTCTGCCAGTGAGCGAAGGCACCGGCGCCGTCCCGCGCGCGCAGCAGCTTGATCAGCTTGCGCTGCGAACGGACGAACAGCTTGTAGTTCTCCTCGTACTTCTCCGCATCGGTTTCGAGTCGCTCGCGGGTGACGTTCGTGGTGTGCCGCTCGTAGATCTCGTGCAGCATTCCCGCGATCAGGGCGAGGGTGGAGTTGCCTGCCAGCTGGACCATCCGGAGATGGAACCTCGCCGCGGCCTGTCCGAAGGTGCCGGATTCGTACGACGACGGAATGGCCTCGTCCACAATGCGTTCGAGTTCGTCGAAGGCTTCTTCCGGGCCGTTCTCCGCCAGCAGTCGCGCGGCGGCCGGTTCGACGGCCTGGCGGGCGATGTAGACGTCGGCGACGGTGGCACCCGCAAGTTCCAGCAGCAGCGACGCCGGTCGCGCAACCACCTCGGGACCCGGTACACACACGCGGGCGCCGGAGCGGGAACCGCGGCGGACCTCGACGAGACGCTCCGCTTCAAGCACGCGGACCGCCTCGCGGAGCGTGGGCCGGCTGACGGAGAAGTGCTCCATCAGTTCGGCTTCGTGGGGCAGATGGTCGCCGTCCTTGAGTTCACCGTCGACGATCATGCGGCGCAGCTTGCGTGCGACGAGTTCGGCTGTCTTGGGGGTTCGGATCGCTCGTCCCATCGTGCCGGGGGCATCGAAGATCGGAGCCCATGCTTCGTCGGTCACGGGGACACCTTCCTCATCGGATACAACTTCGCGTACTTAGTAAAAGTACCCGAGGCGCTGCTCGGCGGATTCCGCCCGCCGGAGGCGTGTCCCGGGCCGGAGCTCGCTTCTTCCGCGGGTGAGGCCCGGCGGGTCGGCGCCGTTCCGGTCGGCCGTGACGGGCGCGGTGGCACCCGCGAGGCGGCGGCAGGATTCCTTGCGCCACTATACATAGTCAACTATGTTATCTATGTATTTATGCGTTGTGTCACCGTGAGATCTGGCGCCGGAGTCCCGGCGAACTCCGAGGAGCGGCAATGTTGAGGACGCGGTTCACCGAAGAATTCGGAATCGAGCATCCGATCGTGCAGGGCGGCATGATGTGGGTCGGCCGGGCGGAGCTTGCCGCCGCGGTCTCCAACGGAGGCGGCCTCGGCATCATCACGGCTCTCACGCAGCCGACCCCGGAGGACCTGGTCGAGGAGATCGCGCGGTGCCGCGCGCTGACCGACAAGCCGTTCGGCGTCAATCTCACCCTCACCCTGTCGATCAACCCGCCCCCGTACGCCGAATACCGGCAGGCGATCATCGATTCCGGCGTGAAGATCGTCGAGACGGCAGGCTCCGACCCGACGGTGCACGTCGAGCACTTCAAACAGCACGACATCAAGGTCATCCACAAGTGCACCAGCGTCCGTCACGCCCTCAAAGCACAGCGTATCGGCGCCGACGCGGTGAGCATCGACGGCTTCGAGGCCGCCGGCCACCCCGGCGAGGACGACGTCCCCGGGCTGGTGCTGATCCCGGCGTCCGCCGATGCCCTCGACATCCCGTTCATCGCCTCCGGTGGTTTCGCGGACGGGCGGGGCCTCGCGGCCGCACTCGCTCTCGGTGCCGGCGGCATCAACATGGGTACCCGGTTCATGTGTACCGAGGAGAGCCCGATCCACGAGAACATCAAGCAGCAGATAGTCGGCGCCGGCGAACTCGACACCCAGCTGATCTTCCGTCAGCTTCGCAACACCATGCGCGCAGCGAGGAACTCGGTGAGCGAAGAGGTCGTCGACATCCTGAACAAGGGTGGACGATTCAAGGACGTCAAGGATCTCGTCGCCGGCACCCGCGGCCGCAAGGTCTACGAGGACGGTGATCCCGAGGCCGGCATCTGGACCGTCGGAATCGCGCAGGGCCTGATCCGCGACATTCCGCCGGCGGGCGAGCTCGTGGGCCGGATCGCGGCGGAGGCCGAGGAGATCCTCCTCGCCCTGACGCGCAACATCACCGACTCCGTCTCCGTCTCCTGAAGGGGCACACCATGACCCGGACCGACGCACGCGACACCGTGACGTCCGAAGAATCCCCGCTGCTCGTCACCCGGGACGGCGCGGTCGTGATCCTCACCCTCAACCGTCCCGACCGGCGCAACGCCATCGATCGGGCGATGCGCAAGGCACTGAAGAAGGAACTGTGGCGTTCCGACGGCGACGACGACGTGCGCGTCGTGGTGATCACCGGCGCGGGCACCGCGTTCTCGTCCGGGGTGGACCTGCCCGAAGCGCTGTCCGGTCCGCCGCTCGGGAGCGAGGGCCCCACGCCCACCCAGGTGCTGCGGGGGATCTCGAAACCGGTGATCGCCGCCGTGAACGGGCCATGCTACACCGGCGGCTACGAACTGGCGGTGAACTGCTCGTTCATCATCGCGTCGGACCGCGCCGAATTTGCCGACACCCACGCCCAGATCGGACTTCTCAACGGATGGGGCGGCAGCGCCATGTTGCCGCGCATGATCGGGCTGCCCGCCGCGATCCAGTTCATTCTCAGCGGCGAACCCATCGACGGACACACGGCGGCACGGATCGGTCTCGCCAACGAGGTCGTCGAACACGACAAGTTGCTGGACCGCACACTCGAGATCGCCGACAAGATCGCCGACGGGCATCCCGGGGCGGTGCAGCGGATGCTGCGCCTGCTCAAGGAAGGCGCGGGCACCTCGCTCGCGCACGCCCTCGGCCTGGAGGCCGAGGCCGCTGCCACGTACCGCCCCGACGGAGCCGACATCGGCGCGCGGTACGGCAAGCGGCGATCCGAGAAATCCTGAAACGCACAACAATCCGAGCGCTCGCATCACGAGAGGTGGAGGGGTGGAACAGAAGACCGCGGCGGTACTCGAAGCATCGACCGGCGACTGGCGCGACCGGCTGACCACACTGCTCGCCGACTATCGGAAGCGTCCACGTCCGGCCACCTCCCGCGAGCGTTTCGAGGCTGCCCGGGCCTGGCAGTCCGAACTCGTCGACGCGGGTCTCGCGGCGCCGGGATGGCCCCGCGAAGCGGGCGGCATGGAACTCTCGCTGGAGGAGCAACTCGACTACTACCGGATGACGACCCGGGCCGGTGCGCCGAAGCACCCGTGCCCACTGTCGTTCATCGTCGCGCCGACGATCATCGTGCACGGCTCGCAGGAGCAGAAGAAGCGGTTCCTCGAGCCGCTGTTGCGGGCCGACGAGTTCTGGTGCCAGGGCTTCTCGGAACCGGGCGCCGGCAGCGACCTCGCCTCGCTGTCCACCCGCGCCGTCCGTGAGGGTGAAATCTATCGAGTCAACGGACAGAAGATCTGGACCACCATGGCCGACAAGGCCGACTGGATCTTCGCGCTCGTCCGCACCGGCACACCGGGGCGGGGCACGGCGGGCATCACCTACCTGCTGATCCCGATGAACGCTCCCGGTATCGAGGTGCGTCCACTGCGCGATGCGGCAGGTGGCCACCACTTCGCGGAGGTCTTCTTCGACGACGTCGAGGTACCCGTCGCCAACCGGATCGGCGAGGAGGGCGAGGGTTGGTCGATCATGCGGACCTCGCTCGGGCACGAGCGGGCCACGGCCTTCCTCGCCGACGAATTCCGTTACCGCAGTACGGTCGACAAGGTGTTCGCGCTCGCCGCCGCGCAGGGCTACGCCGACGACCCCCTGATCCGGCAGGAACTCGCGAAGGTGGAGACCGGCGTCCGCGAGATCGCCACGAACAGTGCACGAGCGTTGGATGCCGTTCTGCGAAACGAGGATCCGGGTGGGGTGGCGTCGATCAATCGCCTGGTGAAGTCGGAATTCGAGCAGCACATGCACCGGCTCGCACTGCGCCTGACCGGATCGGGGGCGGTGCTGAACACCCGGTCCGAGGGCGTCGTCGAACACGGCCGCTGGACCTACGGATATTTCATGTCCCGCGCCGCGACGATCGGTGCGGGCACCGCGGAGATCCAGCGCAACACCATCGCGGAGAACGTGCTGGGTCTGCCGTCGCATCGCGGCGAGGGCCGCCGTGATCCGGTGGTCGCACCGGGACGGCCGCTCACGGCTCCCGAGGAGGACGAGGCGGCGCTGCGTGAGGTACTCGGCGACCTGGTCTCGTCGTATGTGGACACCGGGAAGTTGCTCGCGCGTGAGTCCACACCCGGCGACTACGACATCGGTCTGTGGGACGAACTCGTGAAGTTCGGTCTGCCGGGACTGGCCGCTCCGGAATCCCTCGGCGGTGGCGGCCAACCGTTACGGCTGCTGTGCGCGGCCGTCGAAGAGGCCGCGTACCACCTGGCTCCGGTGCCGCTCGTGCCGACCGCCATCGCCCTCGAGGTGCTCGCCGCAGCGGGCGCCGACGAGCCGGCCCGCACCGTGGTGTCCGGCGCAACCGCCGCCTTCGTCGTCCCCGTCGACGATCAGGGCTGGGTTGTCGAGTCGGGTCTGCCCGTGCTCGACGACGGCCGGTTGACCGGCAGGGTCGAACGCGTCGCGGGTGCACCCGTCGCCGGTGTGCTCGTGGTTCTCGCGACCGACGCCGCCAGCGGCGACCGCGTGCTCGTCGCGGTGCAGCCCGCCGATGTCACCGTCACGGTGCAGAACTCGGTGGACCTGACCGCGACCGTCGGCATCGTCGATGTGGACGGGGCGCCGGCCACGGTGCTCGCCGTCGGGCAGGCGGTCGACGCCGCGCTGGTCCGCGCCCGTCGCGTCGCGCAGCTGCTCGTTGCGGCGGATTCGGTCGGTATCGCCAACCGGGCACTTGCGATGGCGGTGGACTGGGCCGGGCAACGCGAGCAGTTCGGTCAGCCGATCGGCTCGTACCAGGCCGTCTCGCACCGATGCGCGTGCCTGCTGGTCGGTGCGGAAGGGGCACGCGGGCAGGTACTTTCGGCCGCGGACTGCGGTGGGAACCATCCCGATGCCGCGATCACCGCGCACCTCGCCGCGGCAGCAGCGATCGGTACGGCGGTGACGGCGGCGGAAGACTGCATCCAGATCCACGGCGGAATCGGCTTCACCTGGGAACATCCCGCCCACCTTCTACTGCGACGTGCGACGGCGAACGAGGCGTGGATCGGGCGACCCGAAGTACTGCGCGACCGCGCCGTGGACGAGATCTTCGCCCGGCTCTCGTGACGAGCAGACCGCGCACAGTGGTGCACGACGAGGCCGGTATCTCGTGGGATACCGGCCTCGTCGCATCTGTTCTGGTCGGTGCCCCGGCGATCCGGAAACACAGTCACTCCCGGAAACGCAGCAGCCCTTCCTGCGTCGTGCTCGCGACGAGCGTGCCGTCCTGATCGAACAGGTAGCCGCGGGAAATCCCGCGACCTCCACTCATCCGGTACCCGTGCTGCTCGTAGAGGTGCCATTCGTCGGCGTGGAAGGGTGCGTGCCACCAGACCGTGTGATCGAGGCTCGCGAGCTGAAGACCGGGAGTTTCGACGTGCCGGGCATGCGGTGGAAGCGCCGCCGAGAGCAGGAACAGATCGGAGCAGTATGCGAAACCCGCGGCGTGGACGAAGCGATCGTCGCCGAGTCGCTCCGCGGTACGGATCCAGGCGCGCTGACGTGGTGGGCGGGCCTCACCTCGTTGGTTCGCGAGCCGTGGATACTCCTCGGGGAAGCGGAAGTCCACACCGGTACCGGTGAGGAGCGGGACGAGCCATGCGGCTCCGCGCAATTCCTCGGGGCTCAGACTCTCCTCGAATCGGGGGAGCATGTCCGGTGGCGCGGCCGGCGCGCTCACCGGTGTCTGATGTTCGAGGCCGTCCTCCGGGCGCTGGAACGACGCGGTCGCGAGGAAGATCGTGCGGTCGTTCTGCACGGCCCGGACGTGGCGCGTACTGAAACTGCCACCGTCTCTGAGTCTTTCGACGTAATAGTCCACGGGGGCATCCGAACGGCCGGGGTGGACGAAGTGCCCGTGGAGCGAGTGGACATGCCGGCCGGGGTCGACGGTGCGACCAGCAGCCGCGAGCGACTGGCCGAGGGCCTGTCCACCGTAGATTCGCGGGACGTGCGCGTGGGCCTCTCCGCGGAACACGTCCCCACCCCTGTCCTGCAGAGACAGAATGCGCCCGACCGGAGGCCGAGCGAGTGCCGCCAGCATCTCGGCGGTGATTGCGGTCCGGTGCGCCGATCGCGTCGTTCCGTGACCGTCGATCGGCGACTGCCGGGCGCCGGACGGATGTTCGGTGTCCGTCCGTCGCCCGGCGTCCGTGTCCTTCTTGCTAATTCGCGATGTGCTCACGGGGCAGACCCAGCACTCGCTCCGCGATCACATTGCGGTTGACCTCGGATGTGCCGCCCGCGATCGTCATGGCCCGGGACATCAGGTAGCTGTACGCGAGCATGGGCTCGTCCCCGGCCACCACGGCGGGACCGGCGAGGCGCAGTGCCAGTTCGCCGATGTGCTGCGCGTGCTCCGCCACGAGCATCTTCGTGACGCTGCCCTCCGGGCCGCGATCCGCCCCGGCGACGGCGCGTACGACGTTCCGGACGTTGAGCACCTTCATCGCCTGCTCACGCGCCACGAGCGCGGCGACGGCGCGAGTCGCCGCGACATCACCGGGCGCGTACTTCGCGGCGACGTCGAGCAGTCTGTAGGCGGAGAATTCCTCGCCGCCGGTCCCGCCGCCGCCGATGGACACGCGCTCGTTGCCGAGCGTTGCGCGCGCGACCGTCCAGCCGTTGTCGACCGCCCCCACCACGTCCTCGTCGGGAACGAACACGTCGTCGAAGAACACCTCGTTGAATACGGCGGCACCGGTGATCTCGCGCAGGGGTCGCACAGTCACGCCGGGCGCGTGCAGGTCGACGACCATCGCCGTGATGCCCTTGTGCTTCGGGACGTCGCGATCGGTGCGGATCGTCGCCAGGCCACGGTTGCAGTTCTGCGCGTTGGACGTCCACACCTTCTGTCCGGTGATCCGCCAGCCGCCCTCGACCTTGACGCCGCGGGTGGAGACCGCCGCGGCGTCGGAACCCGCGCCGGGCTCGGAGAACAGCTGACACCACACGAGCTCACCCATCAGACCCGGACGGATCCACCGCTCGATCTGCTCGGCGTTGCCGTGCTGGGTGAGCGTGAGCAGGATCCACGCCCCGATACCGAGGCTCGGAACGTGGAGATCGGCGAATTCTTCCTCGATGACGAGCTGCTCGACGGGCGATGCGGCACGGCCGAACGGCTCCGACCAATGCGGCATGAGATAGCCGGAATCCACGAGCAGTGTGCGACGGTCCTCCTCCGGCGCTGCCCGGAACCGCTCGACGAACTCGCGCGCCTGGGTGCGGAAGTTCTCGGCCTCGGCAGGCAGGTCCACCGCGTAGTGGCGTCGTACCCCGGCGGTACCCGATGCCACGATCGAGTCGAGCGCGGCCACGGGCTCACCGAACAGTGCGCGCAGCGCCTGGGCGCGGCGGAGGAACAGATGGCAGTCGTGCTCCCAGGTGAACCCGATGCCGCCGTGAATCTGAATGCTCTTCTCCGCGTTGGCAATATACGAGTCGAACGCCAGGGCGCGAGCCGCATCGAGCGCGAGGCCTGCCTGCTCGCCCTCGATTCCGGCACGCGCGGCGTCCCACGCGACCGCGACCGCGAGTTCGGAGGCCGCGAGCATGTTGGCGAGGTGGTGCTTGATCGCCTGGAACGAGCCGATGGGCCGCCCGAACTGCTCGCGCACCTTCGCGTAGCCGAGTGCTGCCTCGAGCGTCGCACGAGCACCGCCCGCAGCCTCCGCCGCGGCGAGGACCCTGGCGATGTGGCGGGCACTGTTCGCGCCGCCGCTCACGACGGTCAGCGTCGGTGCGTTGTCGAGCAGCACGTGCGCCAGACGCAGCGTCGGCTCGAAGTCGCGAGCCGGGACGACCGTGACCGCCGCGTCGTCGGGGGAGACGAGCACGAGATCGTCGCCGACGGTCAGGGCGAGCAGGCCTGCGCCTATCGCGCTCACGACAAGTCCGGCATCGCCGGAAATTGCCGTCCCGGAAGCGGTGAGCGAGCCGGAGATGCCGAGCCCCACGACGGTGGAGCCGTCCGCAAGTCCGGGCAGCCGGCGGGACTGCTGTTCGTCGTCCCCTTCGGTGGCGATCGCCGCGGAGGTCGCGACGGATGCCAGGAACGGGACGGGAACGAGCAGCCGGCCCAGCTCCTCGGCGACGATTGCCACCTCGGGCAGACCGGCGTCTTCACCACCGAGCCGGGACGGCAGGTGCAGACCGAGCCAACCGAGGTCGGCGAACTGCTTCCAGAGAGAAGTCGTATCGGCGTTCGGGTCGTCGAGTACACGTCGCGCGAGTGCCGCGGCGTCGTGGCTCGTGAGGAACGACCGGACCGCCTCGGCGATGGCGCGGTGGTCGTCGGTGATCGCGAGTGGCATGGGAGCTCTTCCTGCGTGAAGTTGTCCGGGGCGAGTTGTCTTCGGTGCCGGCGCCGATCAGCGCGGAGCGAACCGCTGCCCGGCATCGAGACGCAGGCACTGCCCGTTCAGCATGGCGTTGTCGACGATCGCGAGAGCGAGTTTCGCGTATTCCTCGGGCCGGCCCATGCGCTTGGGGAAAGCAGCGTCCTTCACCAGCGGTTCGACGCGGTCGTCCGGGATCCCGGCGGTGATGCCGGTGGCGAACAGGCTCGGCGCGATCGCGAGCACGCGGATCCCGTAGGACCCGAGATCGCGGGCCATCGTCAGTGCCATCCCGGCGATGCCCGCCTTTGCGGCGGTGTAGGCGACCTGGCCGATCTGGCCTTCGAAGGCGGCGATCGAGGCGGTGTTGACGATGACGCCGCGCTCGTCGTCCTCGGGTTCGTTGTTCGCCATGTGGGCGGCGGCGAGGCGGTTGATGTTGAACGTGGCGATCAGGTTGAGGTCGACCACCTGACGGAAGGTCTCGAGATCGTGCGGGCCGCTGCGTCCGAGGGTCTTCTTCGCTGTGCCGCCGCCTGCGGTGGTGACGATGACGTGGAGTCCGCCGAGGTCGGTGACCGCCGCTGCGAGCGTTTCCTCGATGCCGGTGAAGTCGGTGACGTCGGCCGGGTAGAAGGTGCCGCCGATCGCGGTGGCGACGTCCTTGCCGTTGCTGCCCTCGCGATCGAGGATCGCGACCTGGGCGCCCCGAGCGGCGAACGCCTCCGCGGTGGCCTTGCCCATTCCGGACGCGCCGCCGACGACGACGGTCTTCTTTCCGCTGATGTTCATGCACCCTCCTGCTGTTCGGTACGTCCGGTTCGGGTCGTCTCGTGGGCGGGGCCGGCGCGCGGGAACTCTTCGCGTGCCGACTTCGCCGCAAGTTCGATGACTTATACTACTATCTAAACTATGTGACGGACGCTACTCTGGCAATGTCCGTAGCGGTGGGTCACACGCGGCATCGTCGGGGCCGGAACTGTAGCCCGACGGCAGAACTTGCGGGAGGAATCGTGATTCTCGAGGCCGGTCAGTCGTTGGCCAGTTCCGTCGACACCACGACCGTGGTCGTGGTCCGCGCACCCGGGGCGGATGTCTCGTTGACCTGTGGTGGGGTGCCCATGGTCGTCGGCAAGAAGGGCGAAGGGGACGGATCGTCGATCGATCCCGCATACGTCGGCGGCGCCCAGCTGGGGAAGCGGTACGCCGACGACGACACCGGACTCGAGATCCTGTGCACCAAGCCGGGCACCGGCCGGCTCGAACTCGACGGCCGCCCCCTGCCGCTGAAAACGGCCAAGCCACTGCCGTCCTCGGACTGACATCCTTTGGCGGCCAATTGATTTCTCGAGTGGAGTGACGAATGAGCATCGCGATGTTGCTGGACATGGCGGTCGACGGCTTCGGGGACCGCATCGTGGTCGGAAGCCGGGACCGGGGCATCTCGGCGGCGCGACTGCGCGAACTCTCGGTCGCCGGTGCCGCCGCGATCCGTGAGGCAGGAGCCGACTCCGTCGTGTATCTCGCGGTCAACGGACCGGCGTTCCCCGTGGCCATGTTCTCGGCAGCGCGCGCGGGTGTCCCGCTCGTCCCGGTCAACTACCGGCTCGGCCGCGAGCAGCTCGACGCACTGCTCGCAAACCATTCGCGGGCACTCGGTATCGCCGATCCGTCCCAGGCGGAGACTCTCGAGCGTGCGGGACTGGCGGTCGTCTCACCCGAGGAATGGATACGGACACTCGCGGCGTCGACGAACACGGACTGCGACGACGATGCAGTCGACACCGATGCGCCGGCCGTCGTGATCTACACCTCCGGCACCACGTCGGCGCCGAAGGGGGTGCTGCTCCGGCACGAGAACCTCACGTCGTACGTCTTCGGGTCGGTCGAGTTCGCCTCCGCCGAAGAGACCGATGCCGCACTCGTCAGCGTCCCGCCGTACCACATCGCGGCGGTCGCGAACGTCATCACGAATCTCTATGCGGGGAGGCGCACCATGGTGCTCGAGCAGTTCACCCCGGAGCAGTGGCTCGACACGGTTCGCCGCGAGGAGATCACCAACGCGCTCGTCGTGCCCACGATGCTCGCACGCATCGTCGAATCCGACGCGGACAAGAGCGTGCCGAGCCTGCGCAGCCTGGCATACGGGGGTGCCCCCATGCCCGCGAAGGTCATCGAGCGGGCCTTGCGGATGTGGCCCGAGACGGGGTTCGTCAACGCCTACGGTCTCACCGAAACAAGCTCCACCATCGCGGTTCTCGGGCCGGACGACCACCGGTCGGCGCTCGCGGGCGACGACGAGGCGGTCCGGGCGCGGCTCGGGTCGGTAGGGCAGGTCGTACCCGGCATCGACCTCGAGATCCGCGACTTCGACGACCGCGTGCTCGAACCGGGTGTGACGGGACGAATCTGCGTCCGCGGCGACCAGGTGTCCGCCGAATACGCGGGCGTCGGCCGGATGGTCGACGAGCGTGGCTTCTTCGACACCCGCGACCAGGGCTACGTCGACGAGGACGGTTTCCTCTTCGTCGGGGGTCGTGTGGACGACACCATCATTCGCGGAGCCGAGAACATCGCGCCCGCCGAGATCGAGGACGTGATCCTGCGGCATCCGGATGTTCTCGACGTTGCCGTCGTCGGCGTGCCCGACGACGAGTGGGGGCAGCGCATCGAAGCGGCGGTGGTTCTCCGGGCCGGAGCGGCGGTCGAGACGGACGAGTTGCGTGCGTTCGTGCGGGATTCGTTGCGCAGCAGCAAGACACCCGACCGCGTCGTGTACTGGGATGAGCTGCCGCGGACCGAGACCGGGAAGCTCGTGCGCAGGCACGTGGTGGAACGTCTCGTCGGACAGGACCGGTCCGCGAAGGTGTGAGTTCGCGACGTCCGACCGGACATCCCGAGGAGTTTCTTTACATCTGTCACCAAGTACGACTTACCGGCGACGCGCCGAGCTCGGTCACGGCGCTCCCATCGACCCCCGGAGGTACTCCATGAGTTCGACGCAGACGACGGATGCCAAGCCCGAGATCTACACGTTCCGCGAGGAGGACATCCAGCGCGCGCGTGACCTGGTCGGCGTCTACCACGCGGTGACGCAGCGGGAGCAGTACACCCGTGCGAACCCGGACATCATGCGCAACTTCGCCCGCAGTTACGGCGACGACAATCCGCTGTTCGTCGACGAGGAGTACGGCTCCTACACCCGCTGGGGTGGGCAGATCGCGCCGCCGATGATCAACATCGCGCTCACCAAGGAACTGCTCGCGGATCCGGTGCCGAAGGAACAGCGCCGCCCGTCGTTCCGCGGGATCCACGTGTTCGTCTCCGGAACCACCACCGACTGGTACCGGCCGATCTACGACGGCGACGCGCTGTACTCGTTCCGGGGTTTCGAGAACGTCGAGCTGAAGGAGTCCGAGTTCGCCGGTCGTTCGCTCATCATCACGACCATCAACGTGCAGTTCAACCAGCGTGCCGAGGTGGTGCAGACGCAGCGCGTGATCAGCATCCACACCGAGCGGCACGAGTCTAAGAAGCGCAAGAAGTACGACGCCATCGAGCCCGCGTCCTACACGCCCGAGGACATCGCGAAGCTCGACGAGATCTACGCCGCCGAGGTGCGCCGCGGTGCCGAGACCCGCTACTTCGAGGACGTCGAGGTGGGGGAGAGTCTCGGCACCATGGCGAAGGGACCGCTGACCACCACAGATATGGTCGTATTCCATTCGGGTGGTTACGGTTTCGCGCCGTACACGCCGACGGCGAGCCGGCTGGCATACAAGAACCGCCAGCGCATCGGCGCGTTCTACATTCCGAACGAGCAGGGCATTCCGGATGTGGCGCAACGCATCCACTGGGACAGCGAATACGCCCGCTCGATCGGTCTGCCCGCGGCATACGACTACGGCATGATGCGTGACTGCTGGCTCAGCCACTTCCTCACGAATTGGATCGGCGACGAGGGCTGGATCGAGACCATGTCCAGCCAGATGCGCAAGTTCAACTACATGGGTGACACCCACACCTTCACGGGGGAGGTCGTGGGCAAACGCGTCGAGGGCGACCGGCACCTCGTCGACGTCGAACTGCGCGGCACGAGCCAGCGCGGTGAGGTCACGTGCCCGGCCACCGCGACGATCTCGCTGCCCAGCCGTGAAACCGGCCTGGCGGTCCTGCCGACCGCGCCGGTCGAGCTGGAGCGTGTCGCCGCCGAGATGCTCGCACGCAGCGGTGAACTGCGCGCACAGAAGCGGCGGGCCGCACGGGCATGACCACGAACGAGCGCGAAGCGAACGAACTGTCCCCCGATCTCGTGAACTGGATCGGCGAGACGGCGAACGGCACCGTGATCTCGACCGATCGGCGCCCGGGAGGGGGCCGGCGGGAAGCCTGGGTGGTGGAGGTGCGGGACGCGGACGGTACCATCCGGCCGCTGTTCCTGCGCTACGACCGCCTCGACCCCGAAGAGAAGGGTGACGATTTCACGCTGCACCGCGAGGCCGCGTTCTTCCGAGCGTTGAGCGGCACTGCCGTGCCGGTCCCCGAGGTCGTCGGGGTGCATCCGACCGAACAGGCGATCCTGTCCGAACTCGTGCCGGGCCGGGCATGGTTCTCCCGCTTGCGCGACGAGGACGAACGGGTCTCCGTCGCATCGGATTTCATGCGCATCCTCGCCGAGATGCACCGGGTGGATCCGCACCGGCTGGGGTTGCCCGACCAGGACCCCGACGCCGATCTGTGCGTGCTCGTACACCGGGAGATCGACACCTGGGAGAAGATCTATCGCGACGCCGGGACCCGTGACCCGTTGATCGATCTCGGCCTCGACTGGGTCCGCCGCAACGTGCCCGACGTGGGCGGGCCGGTGGTGATCGTGCAGGGCGACACCGGCCCGGGCAACTTCCTCTACGAGGACGGCAAGGTGACCGCGGTCCTCGATCTCGAACTGGGGCATCTCGGCGACCCGCACGACGATCTGGCCTGGGTTTCGGTGCGCGCGGTGCAGGAACCGTTCACCGACCTCATGGAGCGGTTCGCGGAGTACGCGCGCGCATCCGGAACGGACCTGGACGTCGGCCGGATTCGTTACTACCGGGTCCTCGCCGAACTCCGCATCGTGATCCTCGGGCACCGCAACCGCGTCGAACCCGATCTGCTGGGCGAGGTCGGCAACGGTCTCGTGTACGGACTGCTGCACCGGAGACTGCTCCTCGAAGCCCTGGCCGACGTCGTCGGGGTGGAGATCCCCGAGGTCGACCCGGTGCCGGCGACGCCGGGCGAGCGGGACTGGCTCTACGACGCCGCGCTCGAACAGATCCGGCAGATCATCGTTCCGCGGAGCGAGGATCCGTTCGTGATCCAGCGCAGCAAGGGCCTGGCCCGAATTCTGAAGTACCTGCGCGAGGCATCCTCGGTGGCAGGCGCCGTCGAACAGCGGAACCTGGACGATCTCGAAGCGGTGCTCGATCACCGGCCGTCGTCCGTCGCCGCGGGCACCGCAGAACTGGTGGCGCGGTGCCTCGCGGGAACGGTGCCGGCCGGGACCGCGGTGCACATGCTCCTGCGCCAGGTGGCGGGGGAGACGCAGGCGCTGCGACCCGCGATGGGTGTGCTCGCGGACCGGCGTTTCGATCCGCTGCCGCGAGTAGTCGAGACCGGCGCGACGGACGACCGGTGATATTCGTCAGGGCGCGTGCCCGTGTTCTCCAGGAGGAACTGTGGATCTGAGCGGCTTGACCACGGTAATCGCAGAGCTGAAGGACCATGTTCTGACGATCACGCTCAACCGGCCCGACGAGCTCAACTCGTTCACCGATGTGATGCGGGCCGAGTTCGCTGCGTTGTGGGCCTATGCGCGCGAGGAGGGCGACGTGCACGTCATGGTTCTCCGGGCCAACGGCGAACGCGCGTTCTCGACGGGTGTCGACGTCAAGGAGGGAACGTTCCTCTCCGACAACGTTTTCATGCGCCGCGATCCCGGCGCCGATCTCTCACCCAAGCACAACGGGTGCTGGAAGCCCCTGATCTGCGCGGTGCACGGGATGGCCGCGGGTGGTGCGCTGTACTGGCTCAACGAAGCCGACATCATCATCGCGAGCGAGGACGCCCAGTTCTTCGATCCGCATGTCTCGTACGGCATGGTCGCCGCGCTCGAGCCGATCGGTCTGGCTCATCGCATCCCGATCGGGGAAGTGCTGCGCATGGTCCTGCTCGGGCTCGACGAGCGCATGTCGGCGAAGCGTGCGCTGGAGATCGGATTCATCACCGAAATCGTGGGCCGCGACGCCCTGTGGGACCGGGCGCACGACCTCGCGGAGCGCATCGCGGCGAAGCCACCGGCCGCGGTCCAGGGCAGTATCCGGGCGATTTGGGAGTCGAAGAACACCGGGCGTGCCGCGGCGCTCGCGACCGGCATGTATTACACGGACCTGGGCAACCCGATCGGCATGGCGCAGGTTGCCCGCTCGGAGGTACCGACCCGCAAGTACGAGGTGCGCTGACATGGAGTACGGGATGACTCCGGAACTCGAGAAGTTCCGTGCCGAGGTCAGCGAGTTCGTCGCGGCCAACAAGCCCGCGGTCCCGGTCAAGGCGGGTGTACGCAGCGCCGAGGACGCCGGGGAACTCGCTCTGCTCAAGGAGTGGACCGCGAAGTTGTTCGCGGCCGGGTACATCGGCGCCGACTGGCCGGAGGAGTACGGCGGCAAGGGCGCTGCGCATTCGCCGGAGAAGGACGTCGTCGTCGGGGAGGAGCTCGCGCGCGGGCGGGCGCCGGCCGCTGTCCAGGGCGCCGCACATCTGGTGGCGCACGCGCTGATCGATTTCGGCACCGAGGAGCAGCGGCAGAAGTACCTGCCGGGAATCCGCTCGGGCGAACTCGTCTTCTGTCAGCTGTTCAGCGAGCCGAGTTCGGGCAGCGACCTCGCGTCGCTGCGCACCAAGGCGGTCCCGGTCGAGGGCGGTGGATTCCGGGTCAGCGGCCAGAAGGTGTGGACCACGAACGGGCACTGGGCCGACTACGGCTACCTGCTTGCGCGGACCGACCCGGACGCGCCGAAGCACAAGGGCATCGGCGCGTTCATCGTCGACATGCGGCTGCCGGGTGTCGACGTGCGGCCGTTGCGGGAGATGACCGGCACCTCCGATTTCAACGAGGTCTTCCTCGACAACGTCGAACTCGGGCCCGACGCGCTGATCGGTGGGGTCACGCAGGGCTGGTTGATCGCGAATTCGAGTCTCGCGCACGAACGTAGCGCCGTGGCGACGAGCGCGGTGCGGCTGCAGCAGAACATCGAGGCGCTGAAGGAGCTGGCCTCGCGCGTCACCCGGAACGGCCGTCCGGCTATCGAGGACGGTGCCGTGCAGGAGCGCATCGGCGAGCTGGCGGCGGGTGTTGCCGCGCTCTCGGCGCTCGTGTACGCGAACATCAGCCGGTGGTCGCGGGGGACCGAACGTGCGTACGACGCCCCGATGGCCAAGCTGATGTTCAGCGAACTCGGCGTGGACATCGCGCGATTCGCTCTCGATCTCGCCGGTGAGGCCGGGATTCTCGTCGAGGGTGACGAGAACGCGATCGATCACGGCCGATGGCAGGACGAATTCCTGTACGCGCGCGGGTTCACCATCGCGGGGGGAAGTTCGGAAATCATGCGCAATCTCATCGCCGAGCGTGGGTTGGGGATGCCGCGCTGAAGTGGGCGGCCGGTGCGGAGGGTCTACGGATTCTCCCCACCCGGTCATTCCAGAACCAGCGCATTCCGGGGACGAGCGCATTCCGGGGACGCGCGCGTTCCAGGGCGAGCGGCGGCGTGACGGGAACAGGCCGGGGCGACAGGGTGATCCGCAATGCCGGACACCGCACTACCCGATTGACCTAGTTAACTATGTGATCTATCTTTGGATTCGAGGCGTTTTCGCCCGGCGCCGCCGAAGGGCGGGAGCATCACGAACCGGTACCGATCCAGAAAGAACGCGGATTCTTCCCGGCGGCAGAACTGGAGGCATCAATGACGGGTATCAGGGAAGCGTTGGGCTTGCTCTGGTCGTCACCCGACCACGCGAAAATGGTGCAAGAGGGCAAGACATGGCACACGTGGGGAGAAGTGCGTGCGCTTGCCGAGAAGATCGACGACGAGCTGACGCGCGTCGGTTGCGGCGAGGGTGCCCGCATCGGAGTCGTGCTCGGAAACCGAATGGAGTCCGTCGCATCCCTGATCGCGATCCTCGGTAAGGGCCGCACGATCGTCACCCTCAACCCGATGCAGCCCACCGCTCGCGTTACCGCCGACGCGGTGGCTGCGCTCCCGCAGGTGGTGCTCGCGCCGCAGAATGATTGGGACATCGAGGATTTCACGGTCCCGCTGGCCGGAGCCGGAATCGTCGGATTCGCGGTCGACGGTGTCGAGGTCGTCCAGCGCACGGGTGGCCCGGAGGTCACCATCGAAGTTCCCACCGATGTTTCCGACCCCGTCGCGGTCGAGATGTTCACCTCGGGCACGACCGGGCCGCCCAAGCGGGTTCCGTTGACCTGGCGCCAGCTCGAAGCCGCTCTCGATGCGGTCCACGGCCACACCGGTAAGCGCGGCGGCGAGGGCGAACCGTTCTCCGGCCACGTCGGTCTCATCGCACTCCCGATGGTGCACATCGGCGGGTTCTGGGGCGTCATCCAGTCTCTCGCCGAGGCACGACCCGTCGTCCTGTTGCCGCGGTTCACCGTCGAGGGGTGGGTCGAAGCCGTGTACGAGCACCGGCTTCCGGTCGCGGGCCTGCCGCCGGCAGCCATGCGTTCGGTCCTCGACTCCGGCGTGCCGAAGGAGAAGCTCGCGAGCCTGCGCGCCCTCACCGCCGGAACCACCTTCATCAGCCCCGACCTGGCCGACGAATTCACCGAGCGCTACGGCATTCCCGTCATGATCATGTACGGCGCCACCGAATTCGGCGGTGCGGTCGCCGGGTGGACCAAACCGCTCATCGGAGAATGGTGGAGCCGCAAGCGCGGCAGCGTCGGCCGCCCGTTCCCCGGAGTGAAGATCCGCGCGGTCAGCGACGACGGTGAGGTCCTGCCCACGGGCGCGAGCGGCCGGCTCGAAGTCAATTCCAGCCAGACCGGCACGGGCACGAACGAGTGGGTGCGCACCAGCGACCTCGGCCATCTCGACGACGACGGCTTCCTCTACATCGACGGTCGCGCCGACGACGCCATCGTCCGAGGCGGATTCAAGGTGCAGCCCGAGACCGTGTGCAACGCACTGCGTGCGCATGCTTCGGTGCTCGACGCCTCCGTGTTCGGCAGGGCGGACGAACGGCTCGGCCAGGTGCCGGTTGCGGTGATCGAACTGGCCGAGGGAGCCGGGCCGGTGGACGAGGCGGAGCTCAAGGAGTTCGTCCGCACTCAGCTGACCGGTTACGAAGTGCCGGTCACCATCCACACGGTGGACGCCCTGCCGCGCAGCGTGTCCCTGAAGGTCGACAGGCGGCGACTGCTCGAGATGGTCGCCGAACTCGAATCCACGCGGGTCTGAACCCCGCAAACGCTGACAACGAAGGAACACATCATGACTGCAGTAATCGTGGAGGCCGTGCGCACGCCGGTCGGAAAGCGCAACGGCGGTCTGTCCGGCATTCACCCGGTCGACCTGTCCGCGGTCGTCCTCGACGCGCTCGTCGAGCGCGCGGGGATCGACCCGGTGGTGGTCGGCGACGTGATCTGGGGATGCGTGCAGCAGGTGGGCGAGCAGTCCCAGGACATCGCCCGCACCGCGCTGCTCGCGGCCGGATGGCCCGAAACGGTCCCCGGCGTCACCATCGATCGCCAGTGCGGTTCGTCGCAGCAGGCGCTGAACTTCGCTGTCGCGAGCGTCGAGGCCGGTCACTACGAGGTTGTCGTCGCCGGTGGCGTCGAGTCGATGTCGCGGGTGCCGATGGGTTCGTCGGTGCAGGTCGCCGGCATGCCGTTCAGCCGGTCGTTCCTCGATCGCTACGACGGTGCCGTGCCGAACCAGGGGATCGGTGCCGAGATGATCGCCGAGAAGTGGGGCATGAGCCGCACCGAGGTCGACGAGTTCTCCGCCCGCTCCCACGAACGCGCGGCGGCCGCGCAGGACGCCGGCCTGTTCGACGCCCAGATCGTGCCCGTCACGAACCCCGACGGCACGGTGATCTCGAAGGACGAAGGTATCCGCCGCGGCACCTCTGTCGAGTCTCTCGCCAAGCTGAAGCCGGTGTTCAAGGAGAGCGGTGTCATCCACGCCGGCAACGCTTCTCAGATATCCGACGGTGCTTCCGCCCTGCTCATCATGAGCGAGGAGGCGGCAGCGCAGTACGGCCTGACCCCGATCGCCAGGATCCACACGGCGACGGTCGTCGGCGCCGATCCGATCATCATGCTCACCGCACCGATCCCGGCGACGGTCGCGGCTCTCGAGAAGTCCGGCCTGACCGTCGACGACATCGGTGTGTTCGAGGTCAACGAGGCGTTCGCCCCCGTGCCACTCGCGTGGCTGAAGGAGATCGGTGCCGATCCCGAGCGCCTCAACCCCAACGGCGGAGCGATCGCCCTCGGACATCCCCTGGGCGGATCCGGCGGACGCATCCTCACCGACATGGTTCACCACATGCGCCGCAACAAGATCCGCTACGGACTGCAGACGATGTGTGAGGGCGGTGGGCAGGCCAACGCCACGATCCTCGAACTCGTCGGGAACTGACCGCCCGACAGCCGCGCCCCGGTTACTCGTCGACGAGTACCGGGGCTGCGGTGCGTTCGATGAATCGTGTTGTTGCCGAGCGGATTCAGGCTGCAATCACGCGGCGGCGAGTCGCCGGCGGTGATACGAGACCGTGCCGTCGAGGAGTTCGTCGACCTTGATGCGCCGGATCAGCAGGTGCACATCGTGTTCCCACGTGAAGCCGATACCGCCGTGCACCTGCAGCGCGGTCTGTGCGGTGGTGCCGGCCCCGTCCCCGGTGAACGCTGCTGCTGCGGAGACGGCGCGGAGGCGGGCGGCCGAATCGTCTCCGTCGAGGGCGACGGCTGCGGCCCACAGTGCCGCGCGGGAAGCCTCGACCGACAGCGCCATGTCGGCGCAGTGGTGCTTGACCGCCTGGAAACTCCCGATGGGGCGGTCGAATTGGGTTCGCTGCCCGGCGTACTCGACCGTCATCTCGACGAGGCGGGCGGCCGCGCCGAGTGCATCCATGGCGCGGAACGTCGACAGTGCGTCGTGTACGAAGGCGACGGTGCCGTGCTGCAATGTCGCCCACGCACCTTCGTCGAGGTCGAGGTGCACGTCGGCGACCGCCCCGACCGGGTCACGTCGAGCGACTCGAGGATGCGGATGGAGACCGCGTCGACGGGGACCACGGCACCCACCTCGGCGCCGCTGTCGGTGGCGGCGACGAGCAGGACGCTGTGCGCGTCGATCAGGCCGGTCACCGGCGCCGTCGTGCCGCGCAGTCGCAGCCGTGTGCCGTCGATCTGCGCGTGCAGCGCGGGGTTCTCGAGGGAGGTGAGCCCAGGTACGACGAGTTCGGCGCCGGACTCGGCAGCTTCGTAGGCCGGATGGTCGAGCTGTTCGAGCAGTCGTGTCGCGAGCGCGAGTTCCGCAACGGGCAGCGGGCTCGCCGCGCGACCGTGCTCCTCGACGAGTACGGCGAGGTCCACCTGGGTGCCGCCCGCGTCCTGGGTGAGAAGCCCGATGAGTCCGGACTCGGCGAGGTGCCGCACACCGGCGGCCGTGGTACGGGCCGGGCCGTCGTCGATCCCCGGCCGTCGCGCTGCGATCGGATCGTTCTTGGCGAGCCAGGCGCGCTCCGCCCCGGCGAGGGCTTCCTGTTCGTCACTCAGCGCAAAGTCCACGACACTCCTCCCGAGTCAGATTCGACGACTTAGTCAACCACGTCATCTATGTCTTGGGTAGCACCAACCCACGTCTCCTGAGGGTAGGGCTCTCGCCGCGGCGGGCGCGGCGGATTGCGCCCTCGAACCCCGTTCCGACCCTTGCCAACGACCTAGTTATACAGGTAATACTTGTTTGGCCGGGAGTGTGCACAGGTAACACATGCGCCCCGAAAGCCTTGGGGGAGGAAGCGGAGCTGACGTGGACACGAGCAACACCGAGCGGGTGACAGGTCGATTGGGGACAGTCGATGGCTACGATCCCGCCGCACTGCGAGACCAGTGGTATCGCGAGGGTTTCTACAGCGATCACACCTGGCCCGATGCGCTCGCCGAAAGCTGCGCGACCGGAGCGTCCACCACTCTCGTCTACGCCGGAGGCGAGAGCGAGCAACTCGTCACGACCGCCGGTGAGATCCACGCCCGGGCCCGGCGCGTGGCCGCAGCTCTGCAGGAACGGGGCATCCGCCCCGGAGATTCCGTGGCGGTGCAATTGCCCAACCGGATCGAAGCTTCCATCGCATACGCGGCGGTGATGCTGGCCGGTGCGGTCCTCGTCCCGATCGTGCACATCTACGGACCGAACGAGGTGCGGTTCATCCTCGAACAGTCCGGCGCCAAGGTCCTCGTCCAGCCCGACCGCTGGCGTTCGATCGACTACGGCAACCGCGTCGCCGGGTTCGCCGACATCCCCACGCTCGAACACGTCGTGGTGGTCGGCGAGGCCGTACCGGAGGGCGCGTGCCCGTGGGACGACCTTCTCGCCACCACGACGGAATATGCTCGCCCCACCGTCCACGCCGACGACGTCGCGTTGCTCATCTACACCTCGGGTACCACGTCCGCGCCGAAGGGCGTACAGCACAGCCACAATTCGCTGCTCGCCGAGCAGCAGTCGGCGACGGAATACCTCGGAACGGGTGACGACGCCGTTCAGCTCGTGACGTTCCCGCCCGGACACATCGCCGGCGTCGGCAGCATGCTGCGCCCCTTGCTCCACGGCCGGGACACCGTCTACATGGACATGTGGGATCCCGCTCTCGCGGTCGAACTGATCTCCCGCCACCGCGTCACCGCGACGGCCGGTACCCCCTTCCATCTCACCGGCATGCTCGACATCGAAGGAGTCGCCGGAAAGCTCGCGACACTACGCGAATTCCTCATCGGTGCGGCCACGGTGCCCGAGGACCTGGTCCGTCGCGCAGGGGACATGGGTATCGGCACCTTCCGCTGCTACGGATCGACCGAACATCCCACGGTCACATCCGGCACCGCCACCGACCCGGAACCCGCGCGTCTCGGCACCGACGGTTCGCCGCTGCCGGGCGTGCGCGTACGCATCGTCGACGAAACCGGCACCGACGTGCCCACCGGCGTCGACGGCGAGATCGTCACGCGCGGACCCGACCAGTTCGTCGGCTACCGGGACACAAGCCTCAACGCTGCGGCGTTCACCGCCGACGGCTGGATGCGCACCGGCGACCTCGGCCATCTCGACGCCGACGGGCGTCTCACGATCACCGATCGCATCAAGGACGTCGTGATCCGCGCGGGCGAGACGATCTCGTCGGGCCAGCTGGAGGACGTGCTGGGCACCCATCCGGCCGTGGCGGAGGGTGCGATCGTCGCGGCGCCCGATCCCCGATACGGGGAAGTGGTGGCCGCGGTCGTCGTCCCGATGCCCGGAGCCGACATCGATCTCGACAGCATTCGCGAGCACTTCGCCGAATCGGGACTGGCTAAACAGAAGACGCCCGAACGACTCGTCGTCGTCGACGCCCTGCCGCGCACGGCCCTGGGCAAGGTCCGCAAGGCGGAACTCCGCGCCGAGCACTTCCCGAGGGCCGGCGGCCGATGAGCGTGCGCTGGCAGGATCTGCGACTGCCGGTGATGGCGGCACCGATGTTCCTGGTCTCGAACCTCGACCTGGTGATCGCCGCGTGCCGCGCGGGTGTCGTCGGCGCATTTCCGTCCGCGAACCCGCGGGCACCCGAGACCCTCGACGGCTGGCTCGGCGCCATCCGCGCCGCCGAACGCGAAAGTATCGACCACGGTGAGCCGTTCGCGCCGTTCTGCGTGAACATGCCGGCCTCGGCTGCGCTCGACAAGGAGATGCGCGACCGCGCGCTCGCGACCGTCGCGAAGCACGAGGTGCCGCTGATCCTCACCAACATGGGCGATCCGAAGGAGATCGTCGATGCCGCGCACGGCTGGGGCGGCACGGTGTTCCACGACGTGACGACCGTTCGGCACGCCGAGAAGGCGATCGCGGCCGGTGTCGACGGACTCATGCTCGTCTGTGCGGGAGCCGGGGGACACGCGGGCACATTGTCGCCGTTCGCCTTCCTCCCGCAGGTACGCCGCATGTTCGACGGCCCCATCATGCTCGCCGGTGGTATCGCCGACGGCAACGGCATCGCCGCGGCACTCGCGCTCGGTGCCGACGTCGCGGTGATGGGTACCCGGTTCATCGCGACACTCGAATCGGGAACCGTCGACGACCACAAGAGCATGCTCGTGGAGTCGCGCAGTGAAGATGTCGTGTTCACCGACGCCATCGCGGGCCTGCCCGCGAGCTTCCTGGCATCGTCGATCGCCGCGAACGGGCTCGACCCGGACGATCTGCCGAAACCCGTTGCGCGACACAGACCGAACCTTCCTCCCGGCGTGAAGCCGTGGAAGACGGTGTTCAGTGGCGGTCATTCGACCGGCCTGATCCACGACATTCCACCGGTCGCGGGGGTGGTCGACCGGTTGGCACACGAGTTCGATGCCGCTCGCCGAGCGGGCGATTGGCGTGCCGCGCTCGCCGAATCCCTGTCACGCCGGCCGGAAGCAGCAACCCGAAAGGTGCCATGATGACCACACAGGAAATCGGCTTCGTCGAAGCCGACGACTACTTGCACCCGGTCTCCGACAACTTCTACGAGAACGAGACCTTCTGGTTCTCCTTCTTCGTTCCGGAGCGCAATATCGGCGCCTGGATCTACGTGGGAGTGCGGCAGAACGCGGGAATCACGCACGGAGGGCTGTGGCTGTGGGACGACACTGCGGTGGACCCCTGGGATCTGCCCTTCTACGAGGGTTTCTCGGCCCTGAAGATGCCGACCTTCGACGGACCGAAGCTGATCAGCCCGACCGGCGCGACGATCGAAGTGATCGAGCCGGGTGAGGTCTACGACGTCCGCTACGAGGATCGGAACCGCATCTCCGTCGAACTGTCGTTCCGGGGATTCGAGCGGCCCGTTCCGCTTCTCCGGGGAGCCCCGCCCTATCCGGCGGCCTCGCACTACGACCAGACCGGCCGGGTCACCGGGCACCTGATTCTCGACGGCGAACGAATCGACGTCGAGTGCTGCGCGATGCGGGACCGGTCGTGGGGCCCGCGCACCGAGCGGGGATACGGTCGCGTGGGATACACCTGGCTGGCCGACCCGGAGTGCAGCCTGCTCACCTATTCGGTGCCCACCGACACGACCGACAGGGTGCACACCGGGTATGTGCGCCGCGGCAACGAGGTCTCGCGTCTGGTGGGCGGCGAGCGGAAGGTGGTTCGGGATCCGGCTCGGGCCTGGGTGGACAGGCTCGAGATCGCGGTGACCGACGAGCACGGGGGTGAGGTCGTTGCCACCGGGACTGCCCGGAGCCGGATGATCCTGCCCGGTGCGACCAACGTGTGCATCAATACGTTGCTCGAATTCGAGATCGACGGCCGGACCGTCTACGGGGAGGACCAGGATGTGTGGTCGATCGAGCAGTTCCGCCGAGCGCGTTCGAGCCGGACGTGAATCCGCACACCGGCTGCGGGCGATCAGCGGTCGCCGAACCGCTCGTCGATTCCCTCGAGACGGAATCGGATGCGTACCGCCGCATCCCGGGCGGTGGCGATCGCGTCGGCGGCGGCGGACAGTGCCCGATCGAGTTCCGCATTCGGGTGCAGCGGCGGTCCGGCTGTGGTGCCGGACGCGGGTTGGGGGCGCAGGGCCGGCGCGACGAACGTCCGGAACCGGTGGCGCGCGGCCTTTTCGGATCGGTCCGGGTACTCCGCAGCGAGGTAGGTCTGCTCGAGGAGGAAGTCGATCATCTCCCGGACAGGGATGTCGGTGCGGATGACGCCGGCCGCCTGACCGGCGAGCAGGACCGGACCGGAGATCTCGTCGGTCAGCGACCGGATGTCCTCGTCCAGCACGGCAGCGGAATGCTGAGCCACCAATGCCCTGATGACCGGATCCTCGGGCAGTTCGCGCGTCGTGTAGACCAGGACGTCCTCGATCTTTCCGAGGATGTCGGGTTGCGCTGCGATGATCTCGCGGGTTCGGGCAATGTGGTTCCGGGCTCGATGGATGCCGACCAGGATGATCATGCGGGACGTGTTGCCGAGCTGACGGAACGCCGTCGCCCGCGACACCCCGGCCCGCTCGGCTACGGCGGCCATCGTGATCGCCGTGGTGCCCTGGATGCGCATCTCCTCGTCGGCTGCACGGACGAGTCGGGTTCGCACGCTCTCATCGCAGGCGGGGAGCGAGTTGGATGTCTGCGACGGCATGCGGCCACTCTAACGGCGGAGGCAGCCGGGCGCCCGTGCGACGCGAACAGTGCGTGATGTCACTACCTATCTATCTATGTGACCTAGGTCTCGACAATATGGACGATTCTCGCTACGATCGAACGCGAAAGTCTCAAGCGGTGCGATTCTGCGCGGCTCGAGTCTCACGATGAGTCGGATTTCCAGCGGTACGTGCATCGTGCTCTCCGCACGCACCGCCCACGTCGAAACGGCAGGATCCAATGAAGCTCACGGTCGACACCAACAAATGTTCCGGACATGCCCGCTGCTACGCCGTAGCTCCCGAGGTGTTCGATATCGACGATCTCGGCTATGCCCTCCCACTCGACGTCGAGGTCGAGGAACCGATCGACGAGCGGATCGCCGCCGGAATCGCGGCATGCCCCGAACACGCCATCCACCTCCATTGACCTGGATCTCTCCGGCGGGCGGCGGCACCGGATTCCTTCGCGACGGTCCGCCCTGGCCCATCGAACTGCACTACCTCGTCTCCACCCACCAGCGTCTTTCGAACCCAGCGTCTTTCGAACCCACCGTCGTTCGAGCCCACAGTCGTTCGAACACACCGTCTTCCGAACAAGGACAACAACTATGGGACGTGTACAGGACAAGGTCGTCTTCATCACCGGCGCCGCCCGTGGGCAGGGCCGCGCGCACGCCGTCCGGCTCGCGCAGGAGGGCGCGAAGATCGTCGGCGTCGACTTCTGTGAGGACATCAAGACCAACGCCTACTCTATGGCGACCCCGGAGGACCTCGCCGAGACTGGGCGACTGGTCGAAGAGGCCGGTGGCCGTATGCTCTCCACGATCGCCGATGTGCGTGACCGTCAGGCGCTGACCGCCGCGGTCGAGGCCGGAGTCGCCGAGTTCGGCCGTATCGACGGTGTCGTCGCCCAGGCCGGCATCTGCCCCCTCGGAACCGACGATCCGCAGGCCTTCCTCGACGCGTTCACGATCGACTTCGTCGGCGTCGTCAACGCTGTCGAGGCCGCCCTCCCGCACCTGGCCGACGGCGGTTCGATCGTCGCGACCGGTAGCCTCGCCGCCCTGCTGCCCGGGTCGACCGACAATCCGACGAACGGGGCCGGTGGCCTCGGGTACGCGCTCGCCAAGCGCTCGATCGCCGCTTTCGTGAACGACCTGGCAGTGGTACTCGGGCCCAAGGGAATTCGCGTGAACGCGGTCCATCCGACCAACGTCAACACCCCCATGCTCCACAGCGAGATCATGTACCGGCAGTTCCGTCCGGATCTCGAGTCTCCGACGCGCGAGGACGCCGAGCCCGTCTTCCCCGTGATGACCAACATGGGCGTGCCTTACGTCGAACCCGAAGATGTCGCCGAGATGGTGCTGTACCTCCTCTCCGATGCGTCGCGATACGTCACCGGCATGCAGATGCGCGTGGATGCCGGCGGCTACGTCCGCAACCGTCCGCAGCAACCCTCCTTCTGAACGACATCCACCGAGAATCCGGAGAAATCCCGTGGCACAGAACATCTCGAAGCTCTACATCGACGGCCGGTGGGTCGACAGCGAGTCGGATGTCGTACTCGACGTCCTGAATCCGGCGACGGAGGAAGTGATCGGCCGGGTTCCGCAGGCCACCGTCGGAGAGGTGGGTCGCGCCATCGACGCCGCGCGGCGCGCATTCGACGAGGGCCCGTGGCCGACGATGTCACCTCGCGAGCGGGCCCAGGTGATGCTGAGAATGGCCGACGCGCTGGACAAGCGTCGCGCCGAGCTCGTGGAGCTGAACATCGCAGAGTCCGGCTCGACCCGGATGCTCGCCGAATACCTGCAGGTGGGCATTCCGCTGCAGCACTTCCGCGACATGGCCGACCGGATCCTGCCGACCTTCTCGTTCGAGCGCGGGGTTCTGCCGACCATCGGCGACGGGATCGGCCAGGGCATCGTGGTCCGCGAACCGGCGGGGGTCGCGGTGCTCATCTCGGCGTACAACTTCCCGCTGTTCCTCAACATCATGAAGCTTGCCCCGGCGCTCGCCGCCGGCTGCACAGTGGTACTCAAGCCCGCCCCGACCACTCCGCTCGAGGCCTTCGTTCTCGGCGAGATCGCCGACGAGGCAGGTCTTCCCGCCGGCGTGCTCAACATCGTGACGGGCGACATCGACGCCGGGCGGGAACTGACCACGAATCCGAAGGTCGATCTCGTCAGTTTCACCGGCTCCGACACCGTCGGTCGCCTGGTCTACGAGCAGGCCGCGCCGAGTCTCAAGAAGGTGGTCCTCGAACTCGGTGGCAAGTCCCCGAACATCATCTGCGAGGACGCCGATCTCGTCGCCGTCACCACATCCGTGATCGGCAACATGATCACTCATGCGGGGCAGGGTTGCGCGCTGTTCACCCGCACCCTCGTGCATCGTTCCCGCTACGACGAGCTCGTCGCAGCCGTCAGCGCAGGACTGTCGATGGTCAAGGTCGGCGATCCCGCCGAACCGGACACCGTCATGGGGCCGCTGATCAGCGAAGCTCAGCGCAGCAAGGTCGAGGCGCTCATCGCCACCGGTGTGGAACAAGGCGCCGAGATCGCGTTCGGCGGTGGCCGCCCGGCCCTCGAGAAGGGCTTCTTCGTCGAACCGACGCTGTTCGTCGACGTCGACAACTCCATGGACATCGCCCGGAAGGAGTTCTTCGGCCCGGTCGGCGTCATCATCCCGTTCGACGACGACGACCACGCGGTGCGTCTCGCCAACGACAGTGAGTACGGCCTCGGCGGCAGTGTGTACGCCTCCGACCCCGTACGGGCACTCGCCATCGCCCGGCGGATCCGCACCGGATTCGTCTCGCTCAACGGCGGTGGCGGGGGAGTCACCCCGCACATTCCGTTCGGGGGATACAAGCAGTCCGGCCTGGGTCGCGAATGGGGCGAGGCCGGCCTCGAGGAGTACCTGCAGACCAAGGCCATCACCTGGAGCGCAGCCCGCGGCTGACCGCCCGCGCTCTCGTCGACTTCCACCTAAGGACGATCATGACCCAGACGGAACCCACACCCACGACGCCAGCCGCGGGCAAGTGCCCCGTACACAACTTCAACTACGCCGAGTACAAGCCGGTGGGTGAATGGTTCGCCCGCTACGACGAATTCCGGGAGAAGTCGCCGATCTTCCGGAACGAATTCGGACCGGGGTACTACACCGTCTCCAACTACGAGGGCATCCTCAAGGTGATGCAGGACGCGGAGACGTTCTCCAACAGCGTCGTGACCCCGCTCGACCCCAATCCGCCGTTCAAGTGGATTCCGGAGATGCTCGACGGTGACGAGCACCTGCAGTGGCGGAAGCAACTCGGTCCGCTGTTCTCCCCGAAGACCACCGAGAAGCTGGATGCGAAGGTGCGGGAGCGGGCGATCGAGCTCGTCGAGGGGATCCAGGCGAAGGGCGGTGGCGCGACCGAGTTCATGGCCGAGTTCGCCCAGCAGTTCCCGACCTCGATCTTCCTGGAACTGATGGGACTCCCCGTCGAGGAACTACCGCAGTTCATGGAGTGGGAACACGCGATTCTTCACGCCTCGGACGACGATCTCGCAGCGCGCGAGGCCGCTCAGGTCGCGGCGATGCAGGCCGTGATGGGACGGTTCTACACGACCATCACGGAGCGCCGTGCCGAGCCGAAGGACGACATCGTCAGCAAGGCACTCGAATTCGAGATCGACGGTAAGCCCGTCAGCGACGAGGACCTGCTCTCGTTCTGCCTGCTGATGTTCATGGCCGGTCTCGACACCGTGTCGGTGACGCTCGGCTGGGCGTTCTACCACCTCGCGACGCATCCGGAAGATCGTGCCCGCATCGTCGAGGATCCCGAGCTGATTCCGGATGCGGTCGAAGAGATTCTGCGGGCCTACGCCATCGTGGTGCCGGCGCGGAAGGTCATGAAGGACACCGAGCTGCTGGGCTGCCCGTTGAAGGCCGGCGACATGGTGAATTTCGCGCTCGCCGCGGCGAATCGCGACGAGTCCGTCTTCGAGAGCGGCACCGAGGTCGACATCACGCGGTCGCCGAACAACCACATCGCCTTCGGCGCGGGCCCGCATCGTTGCCTCGGATCGCACCTGGCACGCCGCGAGCTGCGGATCGCACTCGAGGAATGGCACAAGCGGATCCCGGACTACCGGCTCGCCCCGGACGCGGAGCTGTTCGAAACCGGTGGTCAGCTCGGCCTGACCTCCCTTCCCCTCGAGTGGGACCGCTAGTCCGGCTTGCCGTGCCGTTTCCACCAGCTGACTCTTCGAACCCGGGAGACGCATCATGCCACTGCAAGATCACATGCACTTGATTTCCACCGATGATCACCTGATCGAACACCCGCGGCTGTGGTCGGACCGCTTGCCGTCGAAGTACCTCGAGGCCGGCCCGAAGATCATCGAAAAGGCCATGCCGAGCGGTCTTTTCCCGATCCCCGGCGCACCTGTGGGAACCCGGCTGGCAGAAGTATGGGAGTACGAGGGGCGGATCTACCCCTACATCGGCCTGAACGCGGTCGCGGGTAAGAAGCCCGAACAGTACGGCGTGGAACCCACCCGCTACGAGGACATGCTGCCGGGATGCTACGACCCGCACGCACGTGTGCTGGACATGGACATCGACGGAGTGCAGGCGGCGTTGGCCTTCCCCTCCTTCCCCCGGTTCGCGGGCACGGTGTTCCTCGAGGGCGAGGACAAGGAACTCGCCCTGCTGTGCGTCAAAGCATGGAACGACCACATGCTCGACGAGTGGTGCGCGGCGGCGCCGGACCGGTTGATCCCCATCGTGATCCTGCCGCTGTGGTCGGTGGAGGAATGCGTGCGCGAGATCGAGCGGACTGCGGCCAAGGGCGCGAAAGCGATCTCCTTCCCCGAGAATCCGGTGCCGCTGGGGTTGCCGTCGTTCCATACCGATCACTGGGATCCGGTGCTGTCCGCGGCCGAGGCGGCCGGCATGCCGCTGTGCATGCACTTCGGCACGTCCGGTCAGGCGCCGATCACGGCACCCGAGGCGCCGATGGCCGTGATGATCGCACTGTTCGGGTGCAACTCGATGTACGCGACGGCGGATCTGCTGTTCTCCCCGGTCTTCCACAAGCACCCGAACCTGAGGGTGATGATGTCCGAGGGCGGAATCGGCTGGGCACCGTACCTGCTGGAGCGGATGGATCAGACCTGGGAGAAGCACCGGTTCTACCAGAACATCGACCAGTCGTCGCGACCGTCGGAGTTGTTCGCCGAACACATCTTCGGGTGCTTCATCGACGATCAGTTCGGAATCGACAATCGGCACGCCATCGGGATCGACAACATCACCTGGGAATGCGACTACCCCCATTCCGATTCGAACTGGCCGAACAGCCGCAAGCGCGTGCACGACGCCATGATCGATGTTCCGGACGAGGACGTGCACAAGATGGTCGAGCTGAACGCCCGTCGGCTGCTCAACTTCCCCCGTATCTGAACCGCCGGTGTGCCGAAATGGCGGCTCCCACCGCCACAAAGGCACACCGGCGCGTCCCGCGCACTCTCGGAGGACCGACATGGCCGAACCGATCGACCAGCTACCGGAGGACGACTGGGTCGACCAGGACCTACTCACGCGGAACCTGGCCGGCGACCTGCTGGACGAAGAGATCGCCGCCGAACGCGACCGGCTCGCACGGCTGGACAGGGGAGAGGATGGAGACGACATCCACATGTCCCGCGCCGATATGGAACGGCGGCTCGCGGCGATGATCGAAGCGCGAAAGCGCGTCAGCGCACCGAATTCCGTGGAATTCTGACGACCGTGCAGTTCCGACAACCGGGTGATGGAGAATACGTGAGCCGAAGTACCGTCGTCGCCACAGGACGGCCCCTGCCGCAGCCGACCCCGGCGACGTCCGAGTTCTGGGCCTCGGGAGCCGACGGGGTCCTGCGAGTGGCGCAGTGCGGCACGTGTGGCAAGAGAATGCACCCGACGACGGTGCTGTGCCCGGAGTGCAGGGGGCGCGACATCTCGCTGCAAGCGGTCTCGGGCCGCGCGGTCGTGGTGGGTGTGACGATCAACGTGCAGCAGTGGCTCCCGGATCTCCCTCCTCCGTACGTCATCGCGATCGTTGCGCTCGAAGAGGATTCGAGCGTCCGCCTGACGACCAACATCGTCGGGTGTGAACCCGCGGACGTGTCCGTGGGTACGAAGGTGCGGGTCGTGTTCGAGCAGGTGAGCCACGAGATCTGGCTACCGCTGTTCGAACCGGACCCGGACGCGGACGGTGAGCCCGGCCCGCTGCCGGAACCGGAGAACTACCGGGCGCGGTTGCGCCCGCCGGTCACCTCCGGCAAGTTCGAGGACCGTGTCGTGATCTCGGGGGTGGGGCAGTCGAGAATCGGCCGCCGGCTCATGGCCGATCCGCTGACGCTGACGGTCGACGCGTGCCTGCAGGCCATCGCGGATGCGGGTCTGTCCGTCGACGACATCGACGGCCTGTCCACCTATCCGGGTGCCGCCGTCGGCGGCATCTCGGAGGGCGGAATCATGCCCGTCGAGCAGTCCCTGCGGATCCGCCCGACCTGGGTCAACGGCGGCGGCGATCTGCCCGGACAGAACGGGTCCATCATTGCGGCGATGCTGGCGGTCGCGTCGGGACTGTGCCGGCACGTGCTGTGCTACCGCACCGTGTGGGAGTCGACCCATTCCGAACTGGTGCGGTCCGGGCAGTGGGAGGCCGGAATCGGCCGGGCGGCGGGCATGTTCGAGTTCCGTCATCCGTTCGGTGCCATCTCGGCGGCCAACTGGATCGCCTGCCAGGCGTCGCACTACTTCCACCGCTACGGTGACGCGAAGGAGACGCTCGGCGCGATCGCCGTCAACGCGCGGACCAACGCGGGTTCGAATCCCGAAGCGGTCTATCGTGATCCGATCACGATGGCCGATTACCTCGGCGCCCGAACGGTCTCCACGCCGTTCGGGTTGTACGACTGCGACGTCCCGGTCGACGGTGCGGTCGCGGTGATCGTCTCCGCCGCCGAGACCGCCCCGGACCTGCCCCACGCGCCGGTGTTCGTCGAGGCGGTGGGCACCCAGATCCTCGAGAACCTGTCGTGGGATCAGGGCACACTCACGCACCTGCCGCAGTCTCTCGGTCCGTCCGCGCACCTGTGGAGCCGCACCGATCTGCGTCCCGAGGACGTCGACGTCGCCCTGTTGTACGACGGATTCACGTTCAACGCGTTGTCGTGGCTCGAGGCACTGGGATTCTGCGAGTTCGGCGGTGCCCGGGACTTCGTCGACGGAGGGCGCGGCATCGCGATCGACGGTCGCCTACCGCTCAACCCGCACGGTGGGCAGCTGTCCGCCGGACGCACCCACGGCTACGGCTTCTTCCGGGAAGCCGTGCTGCAACTGCGAGGGCAGGCGCCGGGACTGCAGGTCGCCGGCCCGGAGGTCGCAGTCGTCACCGCCGGGGGCGGCGTGCCGTCCGGCGCCGTCCTGCTCCGCACCGGCTAGATCGCCACACCACCCGGTCACCAGTTCACCCATCCACGATCAGGAGTCGTCATGGACCGTCCCCTGGAGGGCATCCGAATCCTCGAGGTCGCCCAGTTCACCTTCGTTCCGGCCGCCGGAGCGGTACTCGCGGACTGGGGCGCCGACATCATCAAGGTGGAGCATGCCGAGACCGGCGACGCGCAACGCGGTCTCGTCCGCGTGCTCGGACTCGCCGCGGGCCAGGCCGGTTCGTCGTTCGCACCGATCATGGAGGGCCCGAACCGCAGCAAGCGCAGCATCGGACTCGACCTCGCCAAGCCCGAGGCACGACCGATCCTCGAGAACCTGGTCCGCAGCAGCGACGTGTTCCTGACCAACTACCTGCCCGGTCCGCTCGCCAAGCTCCGCCTCACCGTCGACGACATCCGCGCCATCAATCCCGACATCATCTATGTCACCGGCAACGGCTTCGGCTCCGAGGGGCCGGACGCGGACAAGGGCGCCTACGACGCAACGGCGTTCTGGGCCCGCGCCGGCAGCGCCGACGGTGTCATGCCGCCGGACACCGATCACATGGCGTTCATGCCGGCCGGTGCCTACGGCGACAACATCGGGGGAATGACGATCGCCGGAGGTATCGCGGCCGCGATCGCCGGGCGCGAACGCACCGGTGAGCCGTCCGTCGTGGATGTGTCGCTGCTCGCCGTCGGTGCATGGGCAACCCAGTTCTCCGTCAACCTGTCGCTGTTCCTCGGCGGCCCGCTGCCCAAGGTACGGCGCACGACGGCCGCGCCCGGCAACCCGCTGAGCGGTTCGTACCGCACCTCCGACGGCCGGTGGCTGCAGTTCTCGATGCTGCAACCGACTCGCTACTGGAACGAGTTCGTGGCCGCGCTCGGTCGCGAGGACCTGGTCGACGACCCCCGATTCGCCACGATGGAAGCGATCTTCGAGCACTCCCAGGAGATCGGTGACTGGTTCGCCGAGGCGATCGCGAAGCGCACCTACGACGAATGGCTCGGGGTCTTCCGCGACATCTCCGGACAATGGGCCCCGGTCCAGGACGGCTGGGAGCTCGGACACGACGAGGCGCTGATCGCCAACGGGCGGATCGTCGAGATCACCGACGCGGACGGCAAACCGCAGAAGCTGGTCGCGAGTCCGGTCAAGTTCGACAACGCGCCGGTGAAGATGTCGCGGGCTCCGCAGTTCGCCGAGCACACGGACGAGATCCTGCGGGAGATGGGACTGAACGACGAACACCTCATCGAACTGAAGATCGCGGGTGCCGTCACCTAGGTTGTACAGCCCGGTTTTCCAACTGTCCTGAGTGCGTGTTCCGGCCGCCCGTCACCACGGCGGCCCTCGTGAAGGGATTGCCGTGACGGCGATGAACCTGACGGATCTGGCGGTGGCCGAGGAGAACAAGCCCGCGATCGTGATGGCCGGCAGCGGCGCGACGCTGAGTTACCGCGAACTCGAAGACGCGTCCAACCGCATCGCCCACCTCTTCCGGCAGAAGGGGCTGCAGGCGGGCGATCACATCGCGATCCTCATGGAGAACTGCCTGGAGATGTTCCCGGTCGTCTGGGCGGCGCAACGAGCGGGACTTCTCTACACGCCCGTCAACTGGCACCTCGCCGACGACGAAGCCGCCTATGTCATCGAGAACTGCGGTGCCCGCGTGCTGGTCCATTCCGAACACCTCGACCGGCTCGCGTCGGTTATCGACTCCGGAAACCCCGCTGTGGAAACACGATTCACGGTGGGGCGGAAGTCGGCGACCGGCGCCGCGTCGCTCGCCGACGTGGCGGCCGCGCTTCCGGCGACGCCGATCGACGACGAGGTCGAGGGCTACTACATGTTCTACTCGTCCGGAACCACCGGGCGGCCCAAGGGGATTCTGCCCGAGCTGACCGGTGCGCCCTTCGGAACCGGACTGGGAATCGATACGGTGATGCGCAACGCATTCGGATTCGGTTCGGACAGCGTGTATCTGAGCCCCGGACCGCTCTATCACGCGGCACCGCTCGGGTGGTCCATGGGTACCGTCCGCAACGGTGGAACCGCAATCGTCATGGAACACTTCGACGCCGAGGGCGCGCTTGCCGCGATCGATCGGTACCGGGTCACCCATACCCAGGTCGTGCCGACGATGTTCGTCCGCATGCTGAAGCTTTCCGACGAGACGAGGGCGCGGTACGACCTGTCGAGCCTGCGTGTGGTGATCCACGCGGCCGCGCCGTGTCCGATCGAGGTCAAGGAACGCATGATCGAGTGGCTCGGTCCCAAGATCCTCGAGTTCTATGCGGGGAGCGAGGGAAACGGGTTCTTCATGATCTCCACGCCGGAATGGCTCGCGCACCGCGGATCCGTGGGCCGGCCCACCGTCGGTGAGGTGCACATCTGCGACGACGACGGACACGAACTGCGTCCGGGCGAGATCGGCACGATCTGGATGAGCGGCACCCCGAGGTTCGAGTACCACGGCGACGCCGCGAAGACCGCCGGCGCGTACAACGACAAGGGCTGGAGCACGCTCGGCGATCTCGGCCACGTGGACGAGGACGGCTACCTCTATCTGTCGGCGCGTCGCACCGACCTGATCCTGTCCGGTGGGGTGAACATCTATCCGCAGGAGATCGAGGATGCGCTCACCATGCATCCGGCGGTCCTCGACGTGGCGGTGATCGGGCTGCCCGACGACGAGATGGGGCAGCGGGTGCACGCGGTGGTGACCCCGGCCGAGGCGACCGTTGCGAACGACGCCCTCGCGGCCGAGCTGATCGGCTATGCGCGGGAGAAGCTCGCGCATTTCAAGGTGCCGCGCACCGTCGAGTTCGGTGAGGTGCCGCGCCTGCCGAGCGGCAAGATCCTCAAGCGTGCGTTGCTGTCCCGGTACGAGGGCACCGCCGTCGCGCAGTAGGAGAGTCACCCCCTGCATACCGGCTGTCGGAAGGGATCGGCCGGGCGGTACCGTCGCTGGAAACCGAAGGCGACGAGGGGATGGTAATGGGCGTTTATGCGGTGACCGGCGCGGCTTCCGGGATGGGTAAGGCAAGCGCGGATCGGCTGCGGGCCGCCGGTCACACCGTGATCGGGATCGACCTGAAGGACGGCGACGTCGTCACGGACTTGTCGACGACGGAAGGTCGCGCCGCCGCGATCGCGAAGACACTCGAACTGGCCGAGGGGCACCTCGACGGTGTCGTCCTCGCTGCCGGGCTCGGACCGCTCGCCGGCAAGGAACGCGTCATCGCCGAGGTCAACTTCCGCGGTGTCGTCGAACTGCTCGAGGGCTGGCGCTCGACGCTCGCGGCGACCGGCAACAGCAAGGTCGTGGTGTTCGGGTCGAACTCGACGACGACGGTCCCGGCCGCCCCGATGTCGGCGGTGCGGGCGTTTCTGGCGGGCGACGTGGAGAAGGCCGTCAAGCGGGCGTGCCGTATCAAGCCCGCCGGCCCGGCCTTCACCTACGCGGCCTCGAAGCTCGCAGTGACGCACTGGGTGCGCCGCGCGGCCGTGACGCCGGAGTGGGCAGGTGCGGGGATCCGTCTCAACGTGATCGCACCCGGGGCGATCGCGACACCGCTGTTGACCGCCCAGCTCGACAGCCCGGAAGGCGATCGGGTGCGGGATTTCCCGGTGCCGATCGGTGGCTTCGGTCAGCCGGAGCAGATCGGGGAGTGGGTCGAGTTCATGCTCTCGCCGGCGGCGGACTTCCTCTGCGGGTCGGTCGTCGTCGTCGACGGCGGTACCGAGCCCTTCTTCCGCGGCAGCGACTGGCCGCGTCCGGTGTCGATTCGGAAGGTCCCGGCCTACCTGCTCGCGATGCGCCGGTTCAACAAGGCGAAGAAGAACAAGTAGCCCTGCGTCGCCGGAAGTGCCCCTGAGTGACGGTCGGCGTACCGATATTTCGATACGCCGACCGTCATTTCCGTTCCGGCCGAGGTGGTTCGGTCCGGGACGCGGCGGGCGCGATTCCGAACAGCATGGCGTCGAGCCCCGCGACGAACGCGGTGTCGTTGTCGAGGGGCGTAGCGGCGCCCGAGGCATTCGAGGTGAACAGGGCCGTCAGGTGCGGATAGTCGCCGTGCGCGAGCATCTCGGACATGTGCGCGGCACCGCCCCCGCTTGCCGAGGCCGTCTCCCCGGCCGATTCCTGCGCCGCGAAATTGGTGACCCAGCCGCTGATCAGGGCGACGCCCATCATGGTGGCGGTCGCGTCGAGTCCGGCCGGTGCCAGTGCGCCGACGAGCCGGTCGAGGTAGCGGATGCTGTTCGGGCCTAGGTCGGTGGCCGGCGTTTCCCGTAGCCACGGATGACGCCGATGCAAGGATCGGGACTGCTGGGCGATGGCGAGTACATCGGTGCGGACGTCACCGGTGAGCGGGGGGAAGTCGAACTCGGCGGCGACTCGGTCGGCCATCAGCGCGAGCAGGTCGTCCTTGCCGGCCACGTATCGGTACAGCGATGCTGCCGAGGTGCCGAGCGCGTCGGCGACGCGCCGCATCGAGAGTGCGCGCATGCCTTCACTGTCGACCAGCCGGACGCAGGCCTCGCCGATGTCGTCGAGGGTGTACGTCGGGCGGGGCCCGCGCTTGCGTTCGTCGGTGCGCAGCCACAGTGAGGTCGGCATGACCCCAGCATGCCTCGAGAAAAGAGTTGCGAACACTGTTCGCATTTATCTACTCTCTAATTGCGAACATTGTTCACAGTTCGAGGGAGATGCGCATGAACGTGCTCGAAGCCGACGGTCTGACCCGGGCCTTCGGAGACCGCACCGTCGTCGACGCAGTGCACCTGAGCGTTCCCGCCGGGCACATCCATGCGCTGCTCGGCCCGAACGGCTCGGGGAAGACGACCACCGTCCGCATGCTCGCCACGCTGCTGCGACCCACCGCCGGTCGTGGCCGCGTCTGCGGCTTCGACGTCGTGCGCGATGCGGCCCACGTGAAGCGATGCATCGGGCTGGTCGGGCAGTTTCACGCGGTGGACCCCCGGCTGACCGGCCTGGAGAACCTGACTATGTTCGCGCGCCTGCACGGGCTCGACGCCCGCTCGGCCCGGGCCCGCGCGACCGAGCTGCTCGATCGGTTCGATCTGGCCGACGCCGCCGCCCGCCCGGTGAGCAGCTATTCGGGAGGCATGCGCCGACGGCTGGACCTGCTCGCCGGGATGGTGGTGCGGCCGGAAGTGCTGTTCCTCGACGAACCGACCACCGGTCTCGACCCGCACAGCCGTAACGAGATCTACCGGCTGGTGGGCGAACTCGTGGGGGAGGGCACTGCCGTGCTGCTCACGACGCAGTACCTCGACGAAGCCGACCGTCTCGCCGACACCATCACGATCCTCGACGCCGGCGCGACGATCGCGACCGGAACCCCGGCGCAGATCAAGGAGGCGGTCGGCGCCGGACTCGACGTCGCCCTGCCCGCCGCCGCGGACGTCGCCGAGGCGGTCGCCGTGACCGCCGCATTCGGCCTGCGGCACATCGCCACCGACACCGCATCCGAAACCGGCACCGTCCGACTGTCTTTCGCCGCCGACGCCGACTCGGTGCCGCTGCTACCGGTGCTGCGCGCGCTCGACGAGGCGGGCGTGCCCGTCGACGACATCGGCCGCCGCCGCGTCGGACTGGACGAGGCGTTCCTGACCCTGACCGGACACGCCCGCACGGAGGAGCCCGCATGACCACCGCCACCCACGGAAGCTCGGCACTCGCCGGCACCCGGACGTTGTTCCATCGGATCGTTCTGACGTACCGGCACTCGCCCGCGCTGCTGCTCGTCACCCTCGCCGCGCCGCTGGGCATGGTGCTGCTGTTCGGATTCGTCTTCGGCGGCGCACTGTCCGGCGGTGACGCCGCCGCCTATCGCGCGTATCTGATGCCGGGGGTACTGGTGCTCGTGGCCGCGATGGGCCTGGCCACCACCGCGGCCACCGCCAACGCCGACCTGCGCAGCGGACTCTCCGACCGGTTCCGGACGCTGCCCACCGCACCGGTGTCGGTGCCCGCCGGGCTCGCCCTCGCCGAAACCGCCACCTGTGCGGTCGCGCTCGTGCCGATGGTGGGGGTCGGGTATCTCGTCGGCTGGCGGGTCGACGCAGGCGTCCGCGAGATCACGCTCGCAATCGTGTTGCTGCTGCTGTTCCGGTTCGCGCTCTCCTGGCTGGGTATCTGGCTCGGCTTCTCGATCCGGGACGAGCAGGTGCTGCAGCAGTGCGCGCCGATGATCTTCGGGACGATCATGTTCTCCAACATCTTCGTGCCCACCGAGACCATGCCCGCGGTGATCCGGGCGATCGCGGAGTGGAATCCGGTCAGTGCCGTGGTGGCGGCCCTGCGCGAACTGCTGGGCGGCGCGGCGCCGATGGCCGCGGACGCGGCTGTGCCGATGGCCGCGGACGCGGCGTGGCCCCTGCAGTACCCCCTGTTGGCAGCCTTCGGCTGGTGCCTCGGAATCGTCGCTGTGATGGTGCCGCTCACGGTCCGCCGGTACCACACGACCCGCTGATCGGGCGCCGATCCGGTCATTACCGACGGGTAACCGGACCATCGACAGACAGCGGAAACCGGCGGGACTACCCTGTATATCCGTGACCTCACACTATGACGTCGTTGTCCTCGGAGCCGGTCCCGGTGGGTACGTCGCTGCTATCCGCGCGGCACAGCTGGGATTGAGCACCGCCATCATCGAGCAGAAGTACTGGGGAGGTGTGTGCCTGAACGTGGGCTGCATCCCCTCGAAGGCACTTCTCCGCAATGCCGAGCTGGCTCATCTCTTCACCAAAGAGGCCAAGACGTTCGGTATCTCGGGGGACGTGTCCTTCGACTTCGGTGCAGCCTTCGACCGCAGCCGCAAGGTGGCAGACGGTCGCACCAAGGGCGTGCACTTCCTCATGAAGAAGAACAAGATCACCGAGTACGACGGTAAGGGCTCGTTCGTCGACGCCAAGACCATCGACGTGGCGCTCACCAAGGGCGGCACCGACCGGGTGACCTTCGACAACGTCATCATCGCGACCGGTTCGGTCACGAAGCTGCTGCCCGGCACCTCGCTCAGCGAGAACGTCGTCACCTACGAGGAGCAGATCCTCACGCGCGACCTGCCCGGCTCGATCCTCATCGTCGGTGCCGGCGCCATCGGCATGGAGTTCGGCTACGTCCTGAAGAACTACGGTGTGGACGTCACCATCGTCGAGTTCCTCGACCGCGCTCTGCCCAACGAGGACGCCGACATCTCCAAGGAGATCACCAAGGCGTACAAGAAGCTCGGTGTCACCATCAAGACCGGTGCCGCCGTGCAGACGATCGACGACGACGGCACCAAGGTGACCGTCGCGATCAAGGACAACAAGAGCGGCAACGTCGAGACGGTCGTCGTCGACAAGGTGCTGCAGTCCGTCGGCTTCGCCCCGCGCGTCGAGGGCTACGGCCTCGAGAACACCGGCGTCGCCCTCACCGACCGCGGCGCCATCGACATCGACGAGCGCATGCGCACCAACGTCCCCGGCATCTACGCCATCGGTGACGTCACCGCCAAGCTGCAGCTCGCGCACGTCGCCGAGGCGCAGGCCGTCGTCGCCGCCGAGACCATCGGGGGTGCCGAGACGCTCGAGCTGGGCGACTACCGCATGATGCCGCGCGCGACGTTCTGCCAGCCGCAGGTCGCGTCGTTCGGTCTCACCGAGGAGCAGGCCAAGGCCGAGGGCTACGACGTGAAGGTCGCGACCTTCCCGTTCACCGCCAACGGCAAGGCCCACGGTCTCGGCGACCCGAACGGGTTCGTCAAGCTCATCGCCGACAAGACGCACGGCGAGCTGATCGGTGGCCACCTCATCGGCCCCGACGTCTCCGAGCTGCTGCCCGAGCTGACGCTGGCCCAGAAGTGGGACCTGACCGTCAACGAGCTGGCCCGCAACGTCCACACGCACCCGACGCTGTCGGAGGCGCTGCAGGAGGCCATCCACGGTCTCGCAGGACACATGATCAACTTCTGACAGAGACCTCCGCGCGGGTAGATCCCCGCCCGGATGTACCGGCCTCGGCCCGTGGAGACTTCACCGTCACCACGGGCCGTTGTCGTTGCGGTGCCCCTGTCGTTGAGGTGCCCCTGTCGTTGCGGTGCGGCTGGCGTTACGACGCCTCGGCGTCCCTGTCCGACTTCCTCAGTGCCAGGCGGATCGAGCAATTGCCGTCCCGCGGGTCCGGGAAGACCGCGGCGGTGTATCGGGCGCCGAGCGCGGCCGCGTTGTCGTCGAGGATCTGCTGGATGAGTCCGCGCTGGATGCCGCGCACGACCTCCGGGTTGGTGCGGGCGATCTCGACCAGGGGGCATGTGCACAACGTTAGCTCGTGGTTTCCGAATGCGCTTGTCGCGGATCGGGTTTCGAATCCCAGGCGGGAGAGGGCGTCGATGACGAAGGCGCCCGCGTCGGTGGTGTCGGCCGGGGCGAATCCGAGCATGCCCGCCCAGTCGCGTCCCACCTCGCAAGCCTTACGCTCCCGCTCCTCGGCGGTGCCGCCGAGCCGGGCCGCGAGCAGTGCGACGAGGTCCGTATAGGACGGTTTCGGCACGGCGGTGTATCCGAGACGCGGCCGGCCGACCTTCGTCGACTCGAGCTGCCGGGTCCGGACCAGGCCCTCCTCGATGAGCGAGTTGAGATGGAAGCGGACGGTTGTGACGTGCAGGTCGAGATCGTCGGCCAGCAGGTGGGCGTCGAGTGGCTCGGCCGACGTTTCGAGCAGGGCGAGAACGCGGTCTCGTTGCTTGACCTGTCGTGCCAATTCCTGCCCCTCTGCCGAACGCTCGGTGGGCCTCGCGTGAGTCCCGCCGTATTCAAATGAGTAATTTCCTTTATAGTCGTCGCCGGTACAGCGCGACGAGGTCAACGTTACGGTGACGGCGATCGGTTCCGGAATCGCGGTCGGGTCGCGCTCGGTCACTACGAAGGAGAGTCGAACATGTCGCAGAACCCGTCGGTGCACACCGAGCCGGACAGCCGCACCGCCGGTGTGACGCGAATCGAAGGACTCGCCGACCTGAACGTCCAGGACGGCCCTACGCCCCGCATCGAACGCATGGCGGCCGGCCCGGGCGCAACCGTCGTGCGGTTGAGCTTCGCCGCGGGCCAGACCATGGAGGAGCACCGTGCGGGCTTCCCGATTCTCGTCTCGGGGGCGAAGGGTCACGTGACCTTCGAGGTCGGCGGGGAGTCGATCGAGCTGGTGCCCGGAACCGCCGTTCATGTCGAGGCGGGAATCATGCATCGCCTCGTCGCGCACGAGGACTCGGTGGTCACACTCGTCGTCCTGCGATGAGCTTCGCTCAGTGAGCGCTGTCGTAGCGCTCCTGGGCTGCAATCACTTCCGGCATCGCGTCCTGCACGAGTTCGATCAGGCCGCGCAGGTGCTGCGCGAATCTCGAACCCAGCTCCGTGAGGCGGTATTCGACGTGCGGCGGAACCGTTGCCCGGACGTCGCGTGCGACGAGGCCGTCGCGTTCGAGCTGCTGCAGGGTCTGCGACAGCATGCGCTCGCTGACGCCGTCGATCCGGCGCCGGAGTTCCCCGAATCGGTGGGTGCCGTCGCCGAGGGCGACCAGGACGAGGGTTCCCCATCTGCCGGTGATCTCCAGCATCGTCCGGCGGGATTCGCAACAGCGCGCGAACACGTCCGCTGCGAGCGCTGGGTCCGAGGCCATGGTGTGACGATATCCCGACCGTCTTGCGCTTACTAATAGTTAGTGCTGTGATGGTGCAGAAGTTGAAGCATCAACAATTGGAGTCGACATGACGATTGCAGTGACCGGAGCGACCGGCAACCTCGGGCGCCTGACCATCGCCGCGCTCCTCGGGCGGGGTGTCGCAGCGGCCGACATCGTCGCCGTGGTCCGGGATGCTGCGAAGGCTGCCGACTGGTACTGGGAGAACTACGAATCGGCCGTCGGCACCGCCCGCGAGACCGGGGCGCTGTTCGGTGCCGCGGGCACCGGCCGCGTCGCGGGAGCGGCCCGCAAGGACTACGCCGAGGCCGCGGCCGCCGTGCTGCTCGCCGACGACGCTGCCGGCAAGGTGTACGAACTCGGTGGCGACCGGCTCACCTACACGGAACTTGCCGAAGCGCTGTCCGGCGTCGTCGGGAAGCCGGTCGTGTACAAGGACCTGTCGCGTGAGGAGTACACGCAGGTCCTCGAAGGCGCAGGGGTACCGTCCCAGTTCGCGGCTGTTCTCGCCGACTCCGACGCGGGCATCGCCGCCGGGGCCCTCGACACCGAGAGCGGCGACCTGCAGCGCCTGATCGGACGCGACGCGACCCCGGTCGCGGACGTGCTGCGCGGCTGACTTGCGCGGTGATCCGGAATCCGCCCACGCTACAGGGTGGGTAGATTCCGAATCATGCGGCGCATCAACCGATCCGACGGTTGTGCACAGGCGTGTGATTCATCCGCAGAAGTCCTGATTCGGGCCTGGTGTGGGTGGTTCGGCCGGATCGGATCGGGCAGGGTCGCCTCATGATCGACCCTCGACCACTGACCTGATCGCACCTGCTCGCATCGGGCTTCTCGGACGACCACATTCGTGCCGCGGTGCGGGCCGGCGACCTCGTCACCCTCTCGCGGGGTGTGTACCTGTGGCGCGCCGATCACGACCGGCTGGACAGCCCCGCGCGTCACCGGGTGCGGGCGCGGCACGTCGCCTCGACGATGTCGCCCGGCGCGGTGGACCTACCCGGACACCCTGGATCTGATGCCCGTGACCTTGGCGTCGGCGCGCCACCGAAGCGGGATCGCACGGGCCGCAGCGATTGTGCCGTTCCTCGACGCGCGCAGCGAAAGTCCCGGGAATCGCTGTCCCGCGTACGGATTGCAGAGAGCGGACTGCCACGTCCCGCGCTCCAGCATCCCCTCGTGTTGCGCGACGGCCGACGCGTCCGCGTCGACTTCTTCCGGGACCGGCGCGGAGTGGTCGGTGAGTTCGACGGCGCCGGCAAGTACGTCGACCACCGCGACGTGTTCACCGAGAAACTCCGCGAGGCCGCCCTGCGCGATCTCGGATTCGAGGTCATCCGCTGGACGTGGGCCGATCCGACGCGGTTCGACGTCGTCGCACAGCGATTCGAGCGAGCGGCCGCCCGCCAATCCACGCGGTGGGTGCGAAGTCGTTCACGTTACAGTGGGGGCGGATTCCGAAGCGGTAAGCGCATTTCGCGGTCAGCCCAGCAATGCAGCCTCGAGCGCCGTCCGCACGGCCTCGGGTTCGGGCGCGACGACCGTGACGAGCGGGGACACCGCGGTCGCGGCGAGCAGATCCGCGGCGCGGCCGGTGCCCGCCAGCACGAGAACCGGGCGCCCCTCGGCCAGCGACTGTGTGACGTCGTCCCGCGCGATCCCGCCGCCGTTCGCGAGCACCGTGACGGTCGGTGATCCCAGGGCGACGGCCTCGGCGACCGCGCCCAGCCACGGCGTCTCGTCGCCCCAGTGATCTCCCTCGACGGCGACGATATGGGTGTGATTCGGTTCCAGCGCGGCCGAATCGGGCAGTGTCCCGTCGTGTCCGGGCCAGCGCACCGTTCCTTCCGCGACGATCCCGAGATGCACCCCCTGAGCGCCGCTCCGGCGGCGTTCCCGCCCGACCAGTCCGATGACCCCGGAGTCCGTGCCGCCGTCGATCAAGGTCGCGCCGAAGGATTCGATCGTCGCCACGAGCGGAACGAACAGACGCTCGCAGAGAGCGGCGTCCGACGGTGCCATGCCATCCGCACCCCCGACGAGGACCACTGCGGGGGCACCGGGGGACACACCGGTTGCCCGCAGCAGTGCGGTGAGTCCGTCTCCCGGTCGCGGCGGTGTACCCGGCGGGATACGGATCAGGGCCAGCTCCCGTCCACCCACCTCGACCACGTCGCCGCCGACCGTCACGCCACCTCCCTGGCCCGGGGTGCGCGGTGTGCGAGCGCCGCGCGGAGGGCACCGACCGTGATCGCCTCGTTCGCCGAGTACGTGCCGCCCTTGTGATTCAGCCGCGGGATGTCGACGCCGCCTGCGTGGTGCAACCCGATGAGTCGCCACTGGTCGTCGAACACCGGGCTGCCGGAGCTGCCTCCCTCGGTGGGCGAACGATAGTGCACCCGGGTGTCATCGTAGTCGAGCACGATGTTGTCCTGGAGCGAGAACTGCGGCTGCTGAAGACCGCGCGGGTGCCCGATCAGATACGCGCGGGGCGGACGGGGTTCGAGTGCGGGCAGGCGTGCTGCGACGGGCAACGGCTCGACGTCGCCGGGCCAGCCGTCCAGTTCCAGGACGGAGGTGTCCAGACCCGCGCCGTCGGACGGGGCGTACCACCAGCAACGCACCGGCCGGAACCGGTCCGTGCAGGCGTCCCGCGCATGGAACACGACCACCGCGTCGGCGGCGGCAACCCCCTCGGGCACGACATGTCCGTTGGTGACGAGCACCCGCTCCGGCAGGTCCGGATGCAGATCCCGGCCGACGACGACGAACCCGGTCCCCACCCCGTCCTCCGACGGTGTGCACACCTGCGCGACCGCACGGCACCGCGACAGCCCATGGCGGTACCACGTCAGCGACTGGTAACGGTCGTGGCCGAACACCTTCTCGAGGTGGGCGAGCCGGGCCGTGCCGACCTCGCGATCGCGGACCAGCACGCCGCCGCCGTCGCGGTGCAGAAGCGCCGAGCGCAGCAGCGGCAGCATGGTGTCGCCGGGCTGCGCGGCGGTGGTCAGTTCCCACACCTCGACCAGTTGCCGCAGTAGTGCGGCGATCTTGAACGCATCGACTCCCGGATCGGCGAGAAACGCGTCGAGCCAGGAATCGGCACCTGCAGGATCGCCGAGCGCGACCTCCGCTTCGCAGGCGGTCGCGGCGGCCCACGCGTCGGGTTCGGCCGCCGTCTCGATCGCACCGAGCACCTGGGCGGCGAGTGCGCGGGACAACACGGCGGGATCGGTGATGCCGGGGACAGCGAGGCCGTCCCGATGTGCGCGGGCGAGCAGGGCTGCCGCGTTGATCGCGTGCCACGGCCGGGCCGGTGCCTCGTCACGCGCTGTCAGATACGCGTCGAGCGACGACCGCAGGTGATGCGCCCGACGCGCGGGGTCGCCGGTGGTGAGGAACAGCTGTTTGTGGCACCGGCCGATCCCACCGCGCGCCTCGACCCGCTCCGACGCCGGCGTCTGCGGATCGTCGGCCAGCTCGGAATACAGATGCAATGCGGCCGCCGGCATACCCCGGTCGACGAGCGCCTGGGCGTACTGCCGCCGCACCGCAGGAAGGTCCAGTCCGCGACCCAGGGCGGCGTCCGCGACGGCAATCACGTCGTCGAATCTGCGGTACCGGCGCAACCCGGCGAGCATCCACATGACCTCTGCCGGAGGCTGTTCGTCCGGTCCGCGGAGGAATCGGCAGTACTCCTGGACGATCCGGCCCACCTCCGGCCAGTCGAAAGTACCTGCGGAGCAGGCGATCCGGTCGATCCAGGCGACGTCGACGGTCGTCATTCCAGCACCTGGCGCAGGAAATCTCGGAGTCGGGGCTGGCCGAGATACTTGCCGATACTGTGCCGCCAGCTGCCGGTGTTCGACACCCCGACATCGGTGACCTTCCGCTGTCCGGCATGCAGGAAGTCGCCCGCGATCTGCCGGTCGAGCAACCCGCAGACCGGGTCGAGCGGGTCGTACACGTTGGTCCACCGGCCGTCGCCGAGGCACCGCGCCGGCCAGCCGTCGTTGCGTGTCCACGGTGGCGTCAGCCCGTCCTGGACCTCCGAGATTCCCAACGGACTACCGACGGTGAGCAGTGCATCCACGCGTGGGGCGTCGTCGATCGCGGTCAGGGCGTCGTAGGCGATGACGCTGCCAAGGCTGTGCCCGACGACGATGTGGGGACCGGGCTGGGAATCGCTCTCCTGCAAGGCTTTCAAGGCACGTTCACGGATATCGCTGCGGATCCGGAAGGTTTCGCCCGGTCGCGGTGTGAACGAAGCGTCGTAGAGGAAATGATGCACATCGCGCAGGAACACCTGCATCAGTCGCTTCTTCATCGCGGGTGGCAGCGGGATCGCCTCGAGTTCCGTGTCCGGCAGCACGAGCGTTTCACACTCGCCGGGAACGGGTTCGACCGTGGCAACTCCGACTTCGCGGCCCAGACGTTCGACGAACCGCCGCTCGTCGTCAGGCAATTCGCAGATCCAGTCCGGATCCTGAACCTCGAACTCGGTGGGATCGTCCGGCCCGAGGGTGGACTCGTGGGCGGTGAACGCGGCAGCGGGCTGCGCGTAGAGCGTGTCCGCCCAGTACACCATCGACGAGGTGACACCCATGGCGTCGAGATCGAGGCCGTCGTCGTCGAACAGTGCGATGCGCCATTGGTCCAGAAGTTCGTCCGGGGCGGGCTTGTTGCCGATGCCGTGGACGAACGTTACGTGAGGCATGGTGGTACTCCTTCGTCATTCGGTGTCGGGAGGAAGGTTTCGGCACACTGTCTCGGGATCGATGTCGGGGGATATCCACTCGCGCCATTCCTCTTCGGTCATGTTGCGGGTGAGTTTGGAGCACAACATGTCCGTCGCCTCCTCCGGTGTCGACGGTGGAATGTTCCACATCCGGAGGGTGCCGTCTGTCCCGCCCGAGACGAGGCGCCGTCCGTCGGAGGTGAATGCGATGGCCGCTACCCACCCAGCGTGGCCGGTTATGGGTACCGCGATCAGCCGGCCGGTGGCGGCGTCCCAGAGACGGATGTCGCCCTCGGAGCCGCCGGAGACGATGTAGCGACCATCCGGGCTGTACTTGACGCTGGTCGGCCCGCCGCGGTGTCCGAGCATCTCCGATCCGAGGAGTCGCCCGGTCTCGACGTCCCACTGCCGCAACGCGGAGTCCGTTCCACCGGCGACGATGCGTGTGCCGTCGGGACTGATATCGACGGGGAATGTGGCTGCCTTGTCCCCGGATTCCACGCCGAGCGACTGTCCGGTTTCCGGATCCCACAGCTGGAGACCTTGGACGAACGAAACCGAGAAGATCCGGTGGCCGTGTGCGGTGAACCCGACTTGCCGCACTTCGGTCCCGACTCGGATCGGATCGCCGATCGGTGCGCCGGTGTCGGCGTTCCAGAGTCGAATGGTGCCGTCATCGCCGCCGGATACGAGGCGGTGGCCGTCGGGGCTGAAGTCGATTGCGTTGATTGTGCCCTCGTGCAGAGCTTGGACGGGATCGCCGATCGGTGCGCCGGTGTCGGTGTTCCAGAACCGGATGGTGCCGTCGTCGCCTGCGGAGGCAAGCCGGTGGCCGTCGGGGCTGAAGTCGACGTACTTGACGGCACCCTGTTGTCCGGTTGGAGGAGATCCGACGGGCTGGCCGGCGCCGATGTTCCAAACACGCACGGTGCCGTCGCTGCCGCCCGAGGCGAGTAGATGCCCATCGTCGGTAGCCGTGACGACCTCGATGGTGCCGTTGTGCCCGCTGAGCGCCCCAAGCGGTTTCGCGGTGTCGAGGTCCCACAGACGTAGTGATTCGTCTTCCACACTTGCGGAGACGATGCGATGGCTGTGCGTGTCGGTCATGACGCCGTAGATCCTCCCGGCATTGCCGGTCACCGGCAGGGTGGTCGTCGCGTCCCACGTTCGCACCGTCGCGTCCCACCCTGCCGAAAACAACTGCCGGCCGTCCGAACTGAACGCCACACTGGTCACGGGCCCCTCGTGACCGGTGAGGGGTACGCCGACGGATTGTTGCCGGTCGGTGTCCCAGGCTCTGATCGTCCCGTCGAAACCTCCGGAGATGATGCGTCGTCCGTCGGCGTCGAAGGAGACACTTGTTGTCGGGCTCGGGGCGATCATCGGACTGCCGATCTCACGGTGAGTCGCGACATCCCACAGCCGTACAGTGCCGTCGTCGCTGCCCGATACGAGTTGCCGACTGTCCGGGCTGAACGCGAGTGCAGCGATGAGCCGGGTATGGCCCGTCATCGTCTCACCGACGAGGTTGTACTCGGGGGTGGACATATCCCACAACCGGATTCCGTTGTCTTCGCTTCCGGTAGCGAGCCATCGTCCGTCCGGGCTGAACGCGATCGACTGCACCGAACCGCCGACGAGATCGGTCACGGGTTCGCTGTCGAGCTGTCCGGTGCTCGGATCCCACCAGCGGAGCGCCCCATCGTAGTGTGTCGAAAGGATCCGGGATCCGTCGTCGGTGAATGCCAGGCTCGACACCATCGTCGGCGAGTCGTTTGTCGGGGTGCCGATCGGCTGGCCTGTCGCGGAGTCCCATACACGGACGGTGCCGCTGTAGTCGCCCGACGCGATTCGCGTTCCGTCCGGACTGATGGCCACCCGGAACACGGCCGCGTCGCCGTGCTGCATCGGGTCAAGGACGGAAAGACCGGTCTGCGAATCCCACACGCGAACTGTGCCGCCGTCGTCGCCTGTGACGATGCGCGTCCCGTCGGGGCTGTAGGTGGCGCTGTGGATCATGGCCGGAGCTTCGAAGATCTTCAGGTTGTCGCGACGGGCGACAAGCGCGCCGAGCAGTACGCCGGCGTCTGTTTCGGCGACGTGGGGGGCGGCGAGCAGCTGATTGATCGCACGAACCTCACTCCCGCTGCTGGCATCCGCGAGAATCGACTGGGCTTCGGCCACCAGCCGCGACGCGACCGCCTCGTCCCTTCGGGTGTCGGCGAGGTGATCCGAGCGCAGCGCCCAGCCGAATGCGGCGGTTGCGACGAGGGCGACGACGACCATCGCCGCCAGTACCGTCTGCAACCTCCGTGACTGCTTGTGCAGTACGGTGGCGTATTCCTGAGCCTTTTGTCTCGCTTCGGTTGCCGCAGCGGCCAGCGCTTCCGCCGCCTCCTGCTTCTCGCGCGCCGCTTCCAACTCCGCTTCGCGGCGGCGCTTCTCGTCGGCAACACGTCGGTCCTCCCGTTGCCGTGATGCGAGGAGGTACGGTCGTACGGGACTCAGCCTGTCCCGGAAACCCTTTCGCGCAGCCAATGCCTCGGCGTCGGTCAGGCGCTCGCCTTCGAGTAACCACGCCTCTTGCCGATTGTTTTTCCGCCACGCCGCGGAGGCCCGTTCGAGCACGTCGGCCTCCCGGAGGTTGTCGCGTTCCTCGTGGAGCCAGCCGGCGAGATCGGTCCACTGCCGCAGCAGGCTTTCCAGGGCGACTTCGACGACGACATCGCCGTCGCGCTCACCCTTCACGAGGAGCCGTCGAGCGACCATCGCGTCGAGCAGCGGCCGGCTCGGCGCAGGCAGGTCCGACCACCGGGCGAGACGGCGCATCGGCTGGTCGGTGTACTGGTCGATGTTGGCCAGCCACGGGACGAACGCGGTGCGCAGGTGCTCGAGTTGTGTGCTGCGTTCGTCGGGATCGGAGGAAAGCAGGTTGTCGATCTCGGTCTGGACGACCGCGTGCATGCCGCCCATCGCGGTGTATTCGGCGAGGGTGAGTCGCGCGGAGCTGCCGTAGTCCTCGTAGAGCCGGGCCATGGTGAGGGCCAGCAGCGGGAGGGTGTCGGCGCCCTGCCCACACGCGGACAGCAGCCGGTTCAGCAGGGCGGGCTCGACCTCGAGGGGACGTCCCGCGGCGGTGGCGCGGGCCGCGGGACCGCACACGACTTCCTTGAACTCGGTGCGCGGCATCGGCTTGAGTTCGTTGAACAGTTCGGATCGCACGTCCGCCAGCTCCGGGACTGTCTGCAGCGTCTCGAAACGGTCGGAGCGAATCGTCGCTGCGATGAGGAGCAGGGGTTCGTCGTCGCCGGGGGAGTGACGTGTGAGCCGGGCGAGCAGTGTCAGAAACTGCGATGTCTCGGGGCCTGCGTCTGCTGCGAACAGTTCTTCGGCCTGGTCCACCGGCAGGATCAGGGTGGGAAGGGGTGTGTTGCCGGTGTCGTGGAGCAGCCGGTCGGATGCCTTCTGCTGAATCTCTCGCAGCCACTGGGTGACCCGTGTGGCGTCGCCCGATCGGCACGCCGCCTTGATCTCGCCCAGCGGGGGCGTGGGCAACCCCAGTTCGGTGCGTGTCGTATGAACCGCGCGGGCCAGTCCGTGCTCGCCGGTCAGCGCGGCGCGCTCCGGACGCACGATGCCCAGGGGAAGGAAGTGTCTGTCGTCGCGGCGCAGCCGTGGGAGCAGGCCCGCTCGCAGAAACGACGACTTGCCCGCACCGGACGGTCCCAGAACGACGAACAGCGTCGCGGACCCCGACGCCCGCATGCCCCGCAGCTTGTCGAGTCCACTGATGATCTGCTCGTCGCGGCCGAAGAAGACGGCGGCGTCCTGCTCTTCGAGAGGTTCCCACCCGCGGTAGGGAGCCCGGTCCGGATCGCCGGGCGGTGGCCACGCGAAATGTTCGGCACCAACCCCGGCGTCACGCAGGCCGCGTAGCAGCCTTCGCAGCCCCTCGGTACGGAACACGATCGGTTCGCCGTCGACCGTGATCTCGGTGGTCGGCCCGTCACCGAACAGGTCGCAGTGTTGCCATTCGTGGGTGTACCGCCCAGCCGTCGCGTCGAGCCGGGCGCAGAAGATCCGCTTGTTCAGATTTTCGGCGGTGCGGTATTCGTTGGTGCATTCCTGCGACGACTCCCAGTCGGTCGACAGCAGGCACACGACGGCCTCGCAGCGTGCCGCGGTCTGCGTGAGTGCATCGCGCCACCGCACACCCGGCGCCAGCCCGGTCTCCGGATCGATGTCGAGGAAGATCTCGCCCGCGAATCCGGGTTCCTGCTCGACGAGCCACCGTTTCAGCGCGACCGCCTGCCGGCTGTCCCGGCTGGAATGGCTCAGGAAGATGCGGGTCATCGTCTGCTCCGCTCGCTGCGGGGAAACTATGACCTCAGCGTTCCGCGCGGTGTCGTCGCAGGCACGAGTAGTCGACTACTCGATTTTCGCGGTCACCCGCCGATCGACGCGGTGACTGCGAATCCGCTCACTTAGCACGTTGGTTGCCAGGATGAGCGGATTCCGAATCGGTGGGCGAGTTCGACGCGGGGAAGTCGCGTTCGATGCGCAGGGTGCGGATTGTGGTCGCCAGACCGTCGTATTGCGTGACCAACAGGCAGAATTCGATCAGGCGGCGGACGTCGAGGTGTTCGGCCAGCGCCGACCACGTCTCGTCGGTGAGGTCCTTGGTCGCGACCAGTTCGTCGACTGCGGTGAGCAGCGCACGGTGACGCGGGCTCCACCCCTCGGCCTGCGGCCCTTCGATGAGGCGTTGCAGGATCTCCGCGGTCACGCCCGCGCGACGACCGAGCCGCACGTGGTGGTCCATCTCGTAGTCGCAGCCGCGCAGGTGCGCGACGCGCAGGATGATCAGCTCCGATTCGTGGCGGGGGAGCTTGCCGCCGCCGGGCAACAGCTTGGCGGAGTAGTGCAGCCAGCCGCGGAACAGGCCACCGGAGCGACCCAGTGTGCTGAACAGCTGCGCGTCGGACGTTCCCGACGCCAGCGACAGAACGCGCCAGGTGATCCAGTTGACCGGGCCGAGCTGAGCGAACCGTCCGGGCGTGATGCGGGGCGTCATGCGCGCTAGTCTCGCACGGCTCGCGAGAGCCGGGCCATCGTCCGCGCCGCCTCGGTGCGTTGCATGATCGCCGCGCACGCGTCGACGATGTGCTCGCGCAGCCGGGTGTGCGCGTCGTCCAGTCTTCCGTCGAGTACCGCCTCCGCGACGGCGATGTGCTCGTCGACGGCGCGCTCCACCCGTTCCGGGCCGAGCTCGTCGAACATCCGGACCGTGCGTACCTTCGCGTTGACCGAATCGAGCGCGTCGCACAGGGCGTCGTTCCCCGACGCGGCGAGCAGCGCCAGGTGGAACTCCTCGTCGAGCGTGACGAACCCCGAATCGGGAGCCGGCGGATCGCTGCGGAAGCGGTACCACCGTTCGAGTTCGGCCCCGAGCACGTCCCGGTCGTGGACGACCACCCCGGACACTGCGCGCATGATGCCGCGCAGTTCCAGCGTGGCCCGCAGCTCGTAGAGGTCGCCGAGGTCCTCGAAGCGCGGACGGTACGGGAACAGCCCGTGTTCACGCCGCTCGACGAGACCCTCGGAGACGAGGCGGGCCAGGGCCTCCCGCACCGGTGTGCGGGAGACCCCGTACAGCTCGGCGAGCCGTTCCTCGCTGAGGCGCTCGTCGGGCGAGACGGTGCCCGCTGTCAGATCGGCGCGCAGAGCCCGGTAGACGCGCTCCCGCCGGGTGCCGCCGGAGAACATCAGATCGCCATCGCGCTGCGAACGGTACGAGCGGCGTCGGCGCCTCCTTCGCCGGTCGCGGTGATGCGTCCCGATTCCAGGACGTAGTAGTGGCGGGCGTTGGCGAGGGCGAATCCGATGTGCTGCTCGACGAGCAGCACCCCCAGGTCGCCGCGCCGGCTCAGGTCCACGATCGTCTTCTCGATCTCCTGAACGACGGACGGCTGGATGCCCTCGGTCGGTTCGTCGAGAATGAGCATCCGCGGGCGGGTGATCAGCGCGCGGGCGATGGCGAGCTGTTGGCGCTGGCCACCGGACAACAGGCCCGCGCGGCGATCGAGCAGCGGAACCAGCGCGGGGAACAGATCGAGCATCTCCGCGATCAGCGCCTTGCCGTTCTTACGGCCGTCCGCGACCACCTGCAGGTTCTCGGCGCAGGTGAGCTGCCCGAAGGACTGCTGGCCCTGCGGAACGTATGCGAGACCCCGGGCCACGCGGGCCGCCGGACGCAACCCGGTGATGTCCTCACCGTCGAACAGGATCTTGCCGACGGTGACCGGCAGCAGCCCGACGGCGGCCCGCAGCAGGGTGGTCTTGCCGGCACCGTTGTGGCCCATGACGGCGACGACCCCGTCGGACGGGACGGTGATCGTGGCCCCGTGGATGATCTCGGTGCGTCCGTAACCGGTACGGACGTCGACGAGTTCGAGCATCAGAGCGCCTCCTCGAGGCTGGCGGTACCCAGGTAGACCTGCTGGACCTGAGGATCGTTCTGCACTTCTTCGACGGTGCCCTCGGCGATGACCTTGCCGCGCGCCAGCACCGTCACCGAGGTCGCGAACGCGCGCATGAAGTCCATGTCGTGTTCGACGACGACGACGGTGCGCTCGGCACCGATGCGGCGCAGCAGCTGGCCGGTCTCCTCGCGTTCGTCGTGGCTCATGCCGGCGACGGGTTCGTCGAGCAGCAGCACGTCGGAGTTCTGCACGAGGAGCATGCCGATCTCGAGCCACTGCTTCTGGCCGTGCGCGAGGATCCCGGCGGGGATGTCGCGGTGGGCCCCGAGGCCGGTGGTTTCGAGGGCCTCCTCGATCTGCGGCAGCACGTCCTTGCGGCGGCGCAGCATCTGCCACGGGCTGCGGCCGGCGCCGGCGGCGATGTCGAGATTCTGCAGCACCGTCAGTTCCTCGAACACCGATGCCGTCTGGAACGTGCGGCCCACGCCGAGCCGGGCGATCTTGTGGACCTTCTTGCCGAGCAGTTCGACCCCGGACTTGGTGACCGACCCGGTCGCGGGGACGAGACCGGTGATGGCGTCGACGAGCGTGGTCTTCCCGGCGCCGTTGGGGCCGATGAGGAACCGCAGATCGCCCTGCAGCAGGGTCATGTCGACGCCGTCGACTGCGGTGAAGCCGTCGAACTGCACTCGCAGATCACGGATTTCGAGGTACTGGCTGGACATTCCGGCGTTGCCGCCGAAAGTGGGTTCGGTCATCGTGCCGGCTCCATCTCGGTGTTCTCGGCGGTCGGTTCGATATCGGGTTCCTGTGCGGGGGCGTCGCTTCCGGTGCGCTTGCGGCGCCGGAGCGTTGCGATCCCGGCGAGTCCGGCGGGGAAGAATCCGACGACCACGATGAACAGCAGGCCCTGCGCATACGTCCACGCGGACGGGAAGCTCTCCGACAGCGACGTCTGCGCCCACGCAACCCCGATCGCGCCGAGCACCGGCCCGAGCAGTGTGGTGCGGCCACCGATCGCGACCCCGATGAGGAACGCGATGGACGGCACGATGCCGATGTCCGCGGGCGAGATGATCCCGACGATCGGCACGAACATCGCACCGGCGATGCCGGCGAAGAACGCGGCGACCGTGTAGGCGACGACCTTGACGGTCGCGGGGTCGTAGCCGAGGAACCGGACGCGCTCCTCCTGGTCGCGGACTGCGACGAGCAATTCGCCGTAGCGCGAGTGCATGAGCTGGCGGGTCGCGGCGACGACGAGCAACAGGATCGCCGCGACGATGAAGAACAGCATCCGCTTGTTGACCGGATCGGACAGGTCGTAACCGAAGAACGTGCGGAACCGGTTGAGGCCGTTGGATCCTCCGGTGCTCTGCTGGCCGACGAGCAGGATCGCGAACGCCGCGGCGAGAGCCTGGGACAGGATCGCGAAGTAGGCGCCCTTGACGCGTCGCTTGAACACGCCGAGGCCGAGCAGCAGAGCCAGCAGGGCGGGCACGAGCAGGATGCCCAGCAGTGTCACGAGCGGCGACGTGAACGGCACCCAATACGCGGGCAGTTCACGGATACCCGCGATCTGCATGAAGTCCGGGACGGTGTCGCCGCGCACCTCGGCGTCGGCGATCTTCAGGTGCATCGCCATCATGTAGGCGCCGAGGCCGAAGAACACGCCCTGGCCGAGGGTCAGCATGCCGCCGCGGCCCCAGGCCAGGCCGATGCCGGCGGCGACGATGGCGAAGCACAGGAACTTCGCGAGCAGATTGAGGCGGAAGTCGGACAGGACGGCGGGGGCGAGACCGAACAGCACGAGCGCGGCGATCGCGAATCCCGCCCACGTGCGGACCGGTCCGGGCCGGGTGAGAACGGACATCAGACCAGGCTCCTTGTCTTGACCGCGAACAGACCTTGCGGGCGGATCTGCAGGAAGACCACGATGATCACGAACACGATCACCTTCGCGATCGACGCGGTGGTGGAGTATTCGATGAACGAATTGAGCAGGCCGAGCGCGACCGCGGCGATCACGGCACCCTCGATGCGGCCGAGACCGCCGATGACGACGACGAGGAACGCGTCGATCAGGTACGACTGCCCGATCGTCGGGCTCGTCGAGCCGATGAGGGTCAGCGCGACCCCTGCCAGGCCGGCGAGTCCGGAGCCGAGGAAGAACGTGGTGATGTCGGTGCGCCGGCTGGAGATACCGACGGTCTCGGCGAGATCGCGGTTCTGCACGACCGCCCGGATGCGACGGCCCATCGGTGTGTACTTCATCGCCACGATCAGCGCGACGACGCACACGGCGGCCAGCACCAAAATGAACAGGCGGGTCTTCGGAACCACCGCACCCAGGACCTCGACACCCCCGGACAGCCATTGCGGGGCAACCACATTGACCGCCGGTGCACCGAAGATGTCACGGGCGGCCTGCTGCAGCAGCAGGCCCACGCCGAACGTCACGAGCAGTGTGTCGAGCGGACGATGGTACATGCGGCGGATGAGCGTGACCTCGAGCAGCACGCCCATCGCACCGCCGACCAGGAAGCCGACGAGCAGGGAGATCAGCAGTGAGACTCCGGCCGCGGAGATCGCCTGCTGCACAACGTATGCGGTGTACGAACCGGCCATGATGAATTCGCCGTGGGCCATGTTGATCACGCCCATCTGGCCGAACGTCAACGACAGGCCCAGCGCTGCCAGCAGCAGGATCGAGCCGATGCTCAAACCCGTGAACAGCTGTCCTACCACGACATCCATATCGCCCCCTTCCTCGTCGGCTTCCCGGTCGTATCGGCTCAGCTACCGGACAGGCTCGAAGCCCAGTCGTAGCTCTTCAGGTACGGGTCCGGCTCGATCGGGGAGCCCGAGTCCCACACGGTGTAGATCAGTCCGTCGCCGCGGATCTCACCGATGCGTGCGGTCTTGGCGATGTGGTGGTTGTCGCCGTCGATCGTGACGGTGCCTTCGGGAGCGTCGAACGTGACGCCGTCGGCTGCCTCCTGGATGTCGGCCACGGCGAACGAGTTGGCCTTCTCGACGGTGTTCTTCCACAGGTAGACCGAGGTGTAGGCGGCTTCCATCGGATCCGAGGTCGGCTTGTTCGCGCCGTACTTCGCCTTGTAGGCGTCGACGAACGACTTGTTCTCCGGGGAGTCCACCGTCTGGTAGTAGTTCCACGCGGTGAGCTGGCCCTCGATGTTCTGGGCGCCGATGCCGACGACCTCCTCCTCTGCGATGGACACCGAGACCACCGGCATGTCAGCGGCTTTCAGGCCGACGTTGGCGTACTCGCGGAAGAATGCGACGTTGGAGTCGCCGTTGAGGGTGTTGAACACCGCGTCCGCGTCGGCGGTGCGGATCTTGTTGACGATCGTCGAGAAGTCGGTCGAGCCGAGCGGGGTGTAGTCCTCGCCCTTGATCTCGATGCCGTTGGCCTCGGCGTAGGCGCGGATGATGCGGTTCGCCGTCTGCGGGAACACGTAGTCGCTACCGACGAGGTAGAGGGACTTGACGCCCTTCTCCTTCAGGTAGTCCAGCGCCGGCACGATCTGCTGGTTGGTGGTCGCGCCGGTGTAGAAGATGTTCGGCGACGATTCCAGGCCCTCGTACTGCACCGGGTAGTACAGCAGTGCGTCGTTGTCCTCGAACACCGGCAGCATCGCCTTGCGGCTCGACGACGTCCAGCCGCCGAACACCGCAGCGACACAGTCGGAGCTGATGAGCTTCTCGGCCTTCTCGGCGAACACCGTCGGCTCGGACGCTCCGTCCTCGGCGACGATCTGGATCTGCTTGCCGAGCACACCACCTGAGGCGTTGATCTCCTCGACGGCCAGCGCGATCGAGTCGCGAACGGTGACTTCGGAAATTGCCATGGTGCCGGACAGGGAGTTCAGCGAACCGACCTTGATCGTGTCGCCGGAGGTGTCGACGCAGGATTCGCCCGTCGCGCCGGTCGCGGTGTCACCGGCCTTGCTGCCGCAGGCGGTGAGAAGCAGACCGGCAGCCGCGAGTGCCACCGGAACGGCGACGGCACGCTTGGCGAATGTGGACCTGGCAACTGACATGGAGATGCCCCCTTGTTTGGAAGATGAGAAGCCTCGGTTCCCCGGTGTATCCGGGCTGCGTATACAGCGCTGTATTCGTCGGCCAAACAGTAAAGGGATGGTGTTGCGCGGGTATATCTGCTTGTGACAATTGGATGTTCGATGTTTCGTCTGCGTGAACTCACCCGTGGACGGGGCCCGATATCCGAGCGAATGTACCGCTCGTCTCCTTCATCCGACCGAATGTGCCGCTCGCTCGGAAAGGGGAGGGGGAGGCGAGGGAAGGGGAGGGGAGGGGAGGGGAGGGGAGCGAGGGGGAGGCGATGGGAGGGGGGGCGGACAGCATGCGACGACCCGGCGGCACGGGTTCGCGTGTGGCGTCGGGTCGGTGGACGGGGTCAGCGAATGAGGTAGGGCGAGACCGAGCTGCGGTGCTCGTTGATGTCCAGCTCCTTGCCGAGTGGTGGGAACGCGCGCTGCGGGCAGTTGACGCGTTCGCAGATGCGGCAGCCTGCGCCGATCGGGGTGCCGGGGTTGGAATCGTCGAGGTCGAGGCCGTCGGCGTAGACGAGTCGATGCGCATGGCGCAACTCGCAGCCGAGGCCGATCGCGAACGTCTTCGACGGCTGCCCGTAGCGGGCCGCGCGGCGTTCGACGGTCCGCGCGACCCACAGGTAGCGGCGGCCGTCGGGCATCTGTGCGATCTGCGTCATGATCTTGCCCGGATACGCGAAGGTCTCGTACACGTTCCACAGCGGGCAGGTGCCGCCGCTGGTGGAGAAGTGGAAGCCCGTGGCGGACTGGCGTTTGGACATGTTGCCGGCCCGGTCGACGCGGACGAACGAGAACGGCACCCCTCGCAGTTTCGGCCGCTGCAGGGTGGAGAGCCGGTGGGCGATCGTCTCGTAACTGACGCCGTAGAACGCAGAGAGCCGTTCGACGTCGTAGCGGAAGTCCTCCGCGATCTCGTGGAACTGTGTGTACGGCAGGATCATCGCCGCCGCGAAGTAGTTCGCGAGACCGAGGCGTGCCAGCGAGCGTGAGGCATCGGACGTGAAGATGGCGTCCTCGACCATCTTGTCGATGAGATCACCGCATTCGAGGTAGGCGAGCTCGGTGGCGAGTTTGAAGACCTGTTGCCCGCCGGACAGCTGAGGAGCTATCTCGAGGGTGCGGGTCTCCGGGTCGTATCGGTGCAGGACGTTCTCGCCGAGATCGATGCGCTTGACGATCTGCACGTCGTGCACGGAGGCCATCCGCTTGGCGATCTCGCCGCCGACGTCGCCCCGGTGGAACCTGATGCGATTGGCGAGTTCCTCGGCCGCGGTGTCGAGCTCGTGCAGGTAGTTCTGCCGCTGGTAGAAGTAGTCGCGCACTTCCTCGTGCGGCATCGTGATGGCGCCGCTGCCGCTGCCGTCGCTGTACCGGTCCTCGGTCGCGGCCGCGAGCTGGGCGGTGGTGTTGCGGAACCGGCGGTGCATGTTCACCATCGCCCGGGCCAGCCCGGGATGCGCGGCGACCATCTCGGCGATCTCCTGGGCGTCGGCTTCGATCCCCATCTCCTGGTCGAGCGCGACCTCCCGCATCTCGGCGATCAGGCGTGTGTCGTCCTGGGAGGAGAAGAAGGTGGTGTCGACGCCGAAGACCTCACTGATCCGCAGCAGTACGGGAACGGTGAGGGGGCGGACGTCGTGCTCGATCTGGTTCAGGTAGCTGGCGGAGATCTCGAGGGTCTTGGCGAGTGCGGCTTGGCTGAGGCCCCGCTCGGTACGCAGCTGACGCAGGCGGGCTCCCACGAAGGTCTTGGCCATCCGCCCAGCGTACGACCAGCTGCGAAGCTTTGCAACGAAGTGTTCGCAACGTGTTAATCGTGTCGCGCGGAAACGACCTGCTGGGGACGGTCGGCACCGAGCCACGATCCGGGCGCGAACGCCTCGTAGTGGATCGACTCGACGGGTACTCCGCGCGCGACGAGGCCGTCCCTGACCGTGCGCATGAACGCGACCGGCCCGTACACGTACACCGTGGCCCCCGGCGGGATGTCGAGATCGTCGACGGGTGACCGCCCCTGCACGTGGAACTCTTCGAAATCGTTGTAACGCACCTGCATCCGCGCATTCGCCAGCCGGGAGACGAGGTCGGTGATGTCCGCACGACGCGCATGGTCGTAGGGGGAGTGGTCCACGTGCAGCGCGACGACGGGGCGCCGCGGGTCGGTCTCGGCGAGGCTCTGCAGGGCGGTCAGTGTGCTGGTGATGCCGATGCCGGCGGAGATCAGCACCAGCGGGTTGCCGCCGGCCTCGACGTGGAGGCTGCCGAAAGGGTGCGAGACGATCAGTTCGTTGCCGGGACGGACGGTGTCGAAGAGGAACGAGGAGACCAGCCCGTCCGGTACCCGCTTGATCGTGATGGCCCACTCGCCCGGGACCCGCCCTCGCACGAGGGTGTACTGCCGGATCTGACGAGTGCCGTCGGGGAGTCGCACGCAGATCGAAATGTATTGTCCTGGAAGGAAATCGGGTAGAGGTCGCCCGTTGAGTGAGCGCATGACGAAGGTTGCGACGTTGGCCCCGTCGTGTTCGACCTCCGAGACGACCACCAGTCGCCACACGTGTCCGTGGGGTACCCCGGCCGAGTCGTACAGCGCGGCTTCCTGCTTGATGAGCGAGCCCGCCATGAGCGTGTAGACCTGGTGCCAGGCCGCTGCGACGGCCGGGGTCACCGCGTCGCCGAGCACCTCGGCGATCGCGGCGAACAGGTGGAAGCGGATCATTTCGTAGTGCCCGGCCTGGATGCCGATCGACGCGTGCTTGTTGGCGATCCGGGACATGATCGCGTCGATGTCCTCGGGCTGCTCGGTGATCAGGAGCTTGGCGAACGCGGCGACCGAACTCGCGAGTGCCTTCTGCTGCTCGCGGTTGCGCTGGTTCGTGCGATTGAACAGGTCCGTGCACAGCAGGGGCGCCGCGGTGAACAGGCGCTCGTAGAACCGTTCGGAGATCCGGCCGATGTGGGCCTCCACGGCGGGCAGTGTGGCCTCGATGACGTCGTACGACGTAGGGGAAAGGATGACCGCTCCTCTGCTCGTAGGGGTGGGCGAGACACGAGCAGCTGCGCAGGCAGGTGTGCGCGACGGGTCCAGCCCCGACCTGGTCGTCGCGAGTCATGTTACGGCCGATTGCAGGAATCCTCGCGATCGAGGTACGAGGAAAATCCCTGCTCGAACCTCCCGGCCGGTGTGAAACCCCCCACATCCGCGGCCGGGGCGACCCCCGAGGCGACCGGTCCCGCGGGTCCGGTGTCGTGGAAGGCTCGCCGACGGGTGCGCCACGAATGCCGAGGTAGAGCTACTCGCCGGTAACCAATGGGGTCGTTTGCAAGGTCGTTGGAACGGCCATTGATTTACAAACTTTGCAAAGCTCCCGCGAAAGCTAGCCAAGGTTGGCATTTGTAACAGGTAGACGGCCTTTTTCGGCTGTGTCATTGTCATTGTGTACATCCGAACGGCACGCGAAGGGTGTGAAGTCGTACGCACGTACTGCTGAACACCCGGAGCGGATTCGAATCTAGAGAGTGGAGCTTTGATGTCGACCACCGGCACCCCGCGGACCGCTGAGGAAATCCAGAAGGACTGGGACACCAACCCCCGCTGGAAGGGCGTCACCCGTAACTACACGGCCGAGCAGGTCGTGAAGCTGCAGGGCACCGTCGTCGAGGAAGCCACCCTCGCCCGTCGTGGCTCGGAGATCCTCTGGGATCTCGTCAACAACGAGGACTACATCAACTCGCTCGGCGCCCTGACCGGCAACCAGGCCGTGCAGCAGGTCCGTGCCGGCCTCAAGGCCATCTACCTGTCCGGTTGGCAGGTCGCCGGTGACGCGAACCTCTCCGGCCACACCTACCCGGACCAGTCGCTGTACCCGGCGAACTCGGTTCCGCAGGTCGTCCGCCGCATCAACAACGCGCTGCTCCGCGCGGACGAGATCGCCAAGGTCGAGGGTGACACCTCGGTCGAGAACTGGCTCGCCCCGATCGTCGCCGACGGTGAGGCCGGCTTCGGTGGCGCCCTCAACGTCTACGAGCTGCAGAAGGCCATGATCGCGGCCGGTGTCGCCGGTTCGCACTGGGAGGACCAGCTCGCGTCGGAGAAGAAGTGCGGTCACCTCGGTGGCAAGGTGCTCATCCCGACCCAGCAGCACATCCGCACCCTGACCTCGGCCCGTCTCGCGGCCGACGTCGCGGACGTCCCGACCGTCGTCATCGCCCGCACCGACGCCGAGGCCGCGACCCTCATCACCTCCGATGTCGACGAGCGCGACCGCGAGTTCCTCGACGGCACCCGCACGGCCGAGGGCTTCTTCGGTATCAAGAACGGCATCGAGCCCTGCATCGCCCGTGCGAAGGCCTACGCCCCGTACGCCGACCTCATCTGGATGGAGACCGGCGTGCCGGACCTCGAGGTCGCCAAGAAGTTCTCCGAGGCCGTCCGCAGCGAGTTCCCGGACCAGCTGCTGGCCTACAACTGCTCGCCGTCCTTCAACTGGAAGGCTCACCTGGACGACGCGACCATCGCGAAGTTCCAGAAGGAGCTCGGCGCGATGGGCTTCAAGTTCCAGTTCATCACCCTCGCCGGCTTCCACTCGCTCAACTACGGCATGTTCGACCTGGCCCACGGCTACGCCCGCGAGGGCATGACCGCCTTCGTCGACCTGCAGGAGCGCGAGTTCAAGGCGGCCAAGGAGCGCGGCTTCACCGCCATCAAGCACCAGCGTGAGGTCGGTGCCGGCTACTTCGACACCATCGCCACCACGGTCGACCCGAACACCTCCACGGCTGCTCTGAAGGGCTCCACCGAGGAGGGCCAGTTCCACTAGGAACAGGCTTCGAAGTCACACACCGCGGCGGGATCCGTCCCGGACTCCCGCCGCGGTGACTTCACCCCAGCCGTACCGGCTGGACTCAGCAAGACCCCTGCGACGATCCGGTCGGTGGATGATCCCCGCCGGATCGTCGTGCAAGTACCCCCCTACAGACCACTCCGTGCAGGACCACCTGTGCAGGACCACCCTGTGCAAGACCCTCCACGACCAACCCCACATGACGAGAAGGAGCTGACGTGACCAGCGAAAAGATTCAGCGCGTCGGCGTGATCGGCGCCGGGATCATGGGCGCAGGTATCGCCGAGGTGTGCGCGCGCGCTCATGTCGACGTACTGGTGTTCGAGCAGACCCGCGAACTCGCAGCTGCCGGACGTGCCCGCATCCTCCGGTCCCTCGACCGGGGCGTGAGCAGCGGAAAGATCACCGAACGGGAGCGGGAGCAGGCCGCGTGGCGCCTCCGGTTCACCTCGGACCTCGGTGACTTCGCGGACCGTCAGCTCGTCGTGGAGGCCGTCGTCGAGGACGAGAAGGTCAAGAGCGAGATCTTCGCCGAACTCGACAAGATCGTCACGGACCCGAACGCGGTGCTCGCGTCGAACACCTCGTCGATCCCGATCATGAAGCTGGGCATCGCCACCAGCGCCCCCGAGCGCGTCATCGGCCTGCACTTCTTCAACCCCGTGCCGGTGCTCCCGCTCGTCGAGCTGGTCACCACGCTGAAGACCAGCTCCACGGTCGCCCAGCGCGCCGAGGCCTTCGCCGCCGACATTCTCGGTAAGCAGGTCGTCCGCTCCTCGGATCGTGCCGGCTTCATCGCCAACGCGCTGCTCGTGCCCTACCTGCTGTCGGCGATCCGGATGGTCGAATCCGGCTTCGCGACGAAGGAGGACATCGACAAGACGATGGTGCTCGGCTGCGCCCACCCGATGGGCCCACTCGCGCTGACCGATCTGGTCGGGCTCGACACCGTCAAGTCGATCGCCGACTCGATGTACGAGGAGTTCAAGGAGCCGCTGTATTCGGCCCCGCCGCTGTTGCTGCGCATGGTGGAGGCCGGCCTCGTCGGCAAGAAGTCGGGTGCCGGCTTCTACGAATACGCCGAAAACGGTCGGGCCTCCAAGAAGGCCAGCTAAGCAGTAGGTAGCACCACACCGTACTTCGGCGCCCGTGCCCGACAGCAGTGCCACCTGCGCACTGCTCGTCGGTGCACGGGCGCGAGGTGCATGAGGGAAAGGTCGATTCCGAGATGGCTACCAACGCCACCGGCTACGGATCCAGCATCCTCGGGTACCCGCGTATCGGACCCCGCCGCGAACTCAAGCGTGCTCTCGAGTCCTACTGGCACGGCACCAGCACGCGCGACGAACTCGTCGCCGTCGCCCGTGAAATCCAGGAGGACACCTGGAGCGAGCTCGCGGCCACCGGTCTGACGCAGGTCCCTGGCAACACGTTCTCCTACTACGACCACGTCCTGGACAACGCCCTGTTGTTCGGCGCGGTCCCCGAGCGGTTCCGTCCCCTGGTCGGCGAGCTCGACCCGCTCGACTTCTATTTCACCCTGTGCCGCGGCCGGGAGGACTTCCCGCCGCTGGAACTGGTCCGCTGGTTCGGCAGCAACTACCACTACCGGCAGCCCGAACTCGACGAGAACACCACGTTCGAGCTGAACTCGGCCGCCGTGCTCGACGAGTTCGAGCGGGCCAAGGCCAAGGGCATCGAACTGCGCCCGGTCGTGCTCGGCCCGGTGTCGCTGCTGCTGCTGTCGAAGATCTCGCCGACGTCGCAGCAGGACGGGTTCTCCACGCTCGACCTGCTCGACGCGCTGCTTCCCGAGTACGAGAAGCTCTTCGAGCAGCTCGCCAAGGCCGGCGCCACGTGCATCCAGCTCGACGAGCCGTCGTTCACCGAGGACCGCAGCGACGAGGAACTCGCGGCGCTCGAGCGGGCCTACGAGAAGTTGTCCCATGCGCCGCTGCGTCCGCGCATCCTGGTGGCCGGACCCTACGGTCACCTCGGCGCGGCGCTGCCGATTCTCGCGGCGTCGAAGGTCGAGGCCATCGGCCTGGACCTGATCAACGGCCGGATCAGCGCCGAAGAACTGGCCGCCGTGCCGGGTCTCAAGCGTAAGCGCATCTACGCCGGTGTCGTCGACGGCCGCAACGTGTGGCGCGCCGACCGTCGTCGCGTGCTCGAATACCTCGACTCGATCGCGAAGGTCGCGCCCGACCTGGTCGTGTCGACCTCCTGCACATTGCTGCACGTGCCCTACGACGTGCTCGTCGAGTACGACATCCCCGGTGACGTCGCCGACCGCCTCGCCTTCGCGAAGCAGAAGGTCGGCGAGGTGGTCTCGCTCGCCAAGGCACTGACCACCGGTGCCGAGGAGAAGTGGCGCGTGCCGCCGACGTCGGTGCACTTCAAGCAGAAGCACACCGTCCGCGCGCGGATCAACGCGCTCAAGCCCGAACATCGGGTGCGGGCGCCGTACGAGCAGCGTCGCGCCGCGCAGCAGAAGCGGCTGAACCTGCCGCCGGTCCCGGCGACCACTCTCGGGTCGTTCCCGCAGACCGACGAGATCCGCAAGATCCGCCACGACCTCGGTCAGGGCCGGATCTCGTACGACGACTACGTCAAGCGGATCCGCGAGGAGATCGAGTCCACCATCCGGTTGCAGGAGGACATCGGCCTCGACGTGCTCGTCCACGGCGAGCACGAACGCAACGACATGGTCCAGTACTTCGCCGAGCTGCTGGAGGGCTTCGCCACCACGCACTTCGGCTGGGTGCAGGCCTACGGCTCCCGGTGCACGCGTCCGCCGATCCTCTACGGCGACATCGTGCGGCCGAAGCCGATGACCGTCGAGTGGATCACGTTCGCGCAGTCGCTGACCGACAAGCCGGTCAAGGGCATGCTCACCGGTCCGGTGACGATGCTGGCCCGGTCCTACATGCGCCAGGATCAGCCGCTGCACGAAACCGCCGATCAGCTCGCGCTCGCCATCCGCGACGAGATCGCCGATCTCGAGCGGGCGGGCATCGCGATCATCCAGGTCGACGAGCCGGCCATCCGGGAACTGCTGCCGCTGCGTCAGGACGGCCGCGCCGAGTACCTGGACTGGGCGGTCGACGCGTTCCGTCTGGCCACCGGCGGAGCGAAACCGGAGACACAGATCCACACGCACCTGACGTACTCCGGTCAGAAGTCGGTCGTCGAGGCGATCGAACGGCTCGACGCGGACGTCACCGCGATCGTCGCGACCCGGTCCATCCGCTGGGTCCTCGAGGCGATCAAGGACCACGCGCTCACCCACGGCGTCGGCCCCGGCGTGTACGAGAGCCGCTCGGCGCGGATCCCGGACATCGACGAGCTGGACGATCTGCTCACCGAGGCCGCCGCGTCGGTGGACCTGGACCGGCTGTGGGCGAACCCGGACGGCGGGCTCAAGACCCGCCATCACTGGCAGCTCGAACCGTCGCTGCGCAATCTCGTCGCGGCGGCGCGCCGGCTGCGACGCCGGGCCGAAGCCCAGCAGGCCGAAGCCCAGCAGTAGCTGTCGGACCATCCCGCCCGACCGGTGCGCACCCGCGGACAGCCCCCGCGGGTGCGCACCGTCGTCTGCGCGGGTGTAGGCATGACGTATGACGATCGTTGCCGCCTACGCTGCCCCCGCCGCAGACGCACCACTCGCCAAGACCACCATCGAGCGCCGGGAACCCGGTCCGCTCGACGTGCTCATCCGGATCGAATACGCCGGGATCTGCCACTCCGACATCCACACCGTCCGCAACGAGTGGGGTCGCACCCGGTACCCCCTGGTTCCGGGACACGAGATCGTCGGCATCGTCGAGGCCGTCGGCTCCGACGTCACGAAGCACGCGGTGGGGGACCGCGTGGGCGTGGGCTGCTTCGTCGCCTCCTGCCGCGAATGCGACGCGTGCGAAGCCGGGGCCGAGCAGCACTGCGAGAATCGTGTCACCGGCACCTACAACGCCGTCGACGCCGACGGCCGGGTCACCCAGGGCGGGTACTCGACACACATCGTCGTCACCGAGCACTTCGTGCTGAAGGTGCCGGCCGGGCTGGATCCCGCGGCGGCCACCCCGCTGCTGTGCGCCGGGATCACCCTGTACTCCCCGCTGCGCCGCTACGGTGCCGGACCCGGTACCCGTGTCGCGATCATCGGGATGGGCGGACTCGGGCACGTCGGCGTGAAGATCGCCGCTGCGCTCGGTGCCGAGGTCACGGTGCTCGGTCACTCGCTGTCGAAGAAGGACGACGGCCTGCGGTTCGGTGCCGTCGACTACCGGGCGACCAGTGATCCGAATCTGTTCAAGGAACTCCGCAACCGGTTCGACCTGATTCTCAACACCGTGTCGGTGAACCTCGACATGGACAAGTATCTGTCGCTGCTGCGGCTGAACGGCACCCTCGTCGAACTCGGCCTGCCGGAACACCCCCTCACGGTGCGCGCGTTCAGCCTCGGTGCCAACAACCGCGCCCTGGCCGGGTCCAATGTCGGTGGGATCGCGGAAACCCAGGAGATGCTCGACTTCTGCGCCGAGCACGGAATCGGCGCCGAGATCGAACTGATCTCCGCCGAGCAGATCAACGACGCCTACGAACGGGTGGTCGCGAGCGACGTGCGCTACCGCTTCGTCATCGACGCGGCAACGATCTGAGAACCGTTCAGAACTGGTCGCCGAGTTGCTCGCGCAACTGGGCGAGGGTCTTGGTGAGCAGCCGTGACACGTGCATCTGCGAAACCCCGACCCGCTCGGCGATCTGTGTCTGCGTCATGTTCCCGAAGAATCGCAGCAGCACCACCGTGCGTTCGCGTTCGGGCAGCGCCGCCAGCAACGGTCGCAGCGTCTCGTGGTTCTCGACTTCGGACAGTGCGGAATCGTATTCGCCGAGAGTGTCGGCGAGGGTGACGCCGTGCCCGCCGGAATCGGTCTGCGTGCTGCGATCGACCGACACGGTCTGGTAGGCGTTCCCGGCAACCAGGCCTTCGGCGACCTCCTCGCGATCCAAGCCCAGCTCGGCGGCCAGCTCGGGGACCGTGGGGGCACGGCCGAGCTGTTGCGACAGGTCGGCGGTCGCCTTGTTCAGCGCGATGTGGAGTTCCTTCATCCGGCGCGGAACCCGCACCGCCCACCCGGTATCGCGGAAGTGCCGCCGCACCTCGCCCATGATCGTGGGGACGGCGAACGACACGAAATCCGAGCCGCGGTCCGGATCGAACCGGTCCACCGCATTGACGAGGCCGAGCCTCGCGACCTGAACGAGATCGTCGAAAGTCTCCCCGCGTCCGTCGAACCGGCGCGCGATGTGTTCGGCGAGCGGCAGGCATCGCTCGACGATCTTGTCGCGCATCTCCGTACGGGCCGCGTCGTCCGCACCGTGCGACCGGACCTCGGTGAACAGTTCGATGACGTCGGCATACTCGTCGGGGTCGCGCCTGTTCCCGCTCACCGAGCGGCACTCCCCTCGGTGACCGAGAGATCGATGGTGGTGACGCTGCCGTCCGCGGTGTCGTCGACGCGCACGTCCACCGAGTCGGCGAGCGAGTTCAGGACGTGCCAGCCGAACGTGCGTGCCGAACTCGCGGGCGAGGGGCGGGTCGTGGCGGAGACACTGATGCGCAGCGTCGGCGCGATCGCCTGGAACCGGCACGTCACGTCGGTTCCGTCGACGGCACTCATGATCAGGCGCGTGGCTGCCTCGTCGACGGCGAGTTTCACGTCGGCGACGGTGTCGAGATCGAAATCCTGCTGCAGCGCGATCGCGGCGGCGACGGCACGCAACACGGGAAGCTGTCCCGGATCGGCGCGGACGCGCAGTTCCACGATGGGATGCGTGTGTGCGCGGTCCGAGTCGATCGAAGCGGTCGTCGCCATGGGTTCTGGGCCCTTTCAGTCGAATTCTCGGTAGGTGGCCGGGGTCGAGGGCGATCCGGCACCTCCCGTTCGAGCGCAGAATACCCAAGTAGGTCGCGTCTGAATCGCGACCGCGAAAGGTGAATTCGCATGAGCAACGAGGATGCACAGCGCGAGGCGACTGCACAGCGCGAGGAGACTGCACAGCGCGAGGAGACGGGGGCCGTCTTCGCGAGGCTCGCGGAGATCGTGTACGGCCCCGAGGACTACGAGCAGATGTGCGCAGCGCTGTGCGTCGCAGCCCCGATGCTCGTTCCCGGTTGCGATCGAGCAAGTCTCGTGGTGCGGCGCGGGTCGTCCATGCGCACGGTCGCGGCCGGCGACGACACGGCCCGGCGAATCGACGCTGCCGAAAGAGAACTCCACGAAGGCCCGTGCATCGACGTCCTGCACCACGACACGGCCGAACTCGACACCGACCTGGCGGTCCGCACCCGCTGGCCGGCGCTGACCAAGTGGATCCTCGAGTCCACCCCGGTCCGTGGAGCGGCGGGCTTCCGCCTGACCGTCGAGGGTGCGGACGCCGCGGCCCTCAACATCTTCTCCGACACACCGGGCGCGTTGACGCAGGAGTCTCTCGACGCGGGCGCGGTACTCGCCGCGTTTGCGTCCGTGGCGCTGAGTGCGAGGGCCCACCGGGACCAGGCCGTCTCGCTGAGGGCCGGTCTCGAGAGCAATCGGGAGATCGGGAAGGCGATAGGACTGCTCATGGCCATCCATGAGGTGCCGGAGGAGCAGGCGTTCACGCTGCTCCGGGAGGCGTCGCAGCGGATGAATCTGCGATTGTCCGAGGTCGCAAAGCAGGTGGTAGAGACATTGAAACGAACGCCCGACCCGTCCGAAACGTGAGATTCCGATGTCGTCCGTTGAGCATTACCGTCGATTTGACGTAGGCTGAGTCCAGGTTGAGCACACAGCCTGGACCAGGAAGCATCGCGGAAGCGGGCATCCGTGGCAGGCCGCCCGACTTTCTGCGATTCTTCCCATCGTTTCGATGGGAGTGTCATGACTGTTGTTCCCAATTTTCGCGCCGCTACACGTTGGGCTACCAGCACGGGTGTGCCCGATGAGACATCCGCCGGTGCGCGTTTCACCACCGAGCGGATAAGCGGTGACATGGTGCGGGTCGCCGTGCAGGGCGAGATCGACCTGCTCAACGCGCCGGCGCTGCGTCGCTACGCCAGCGACCGGCTGCGTCCGTCCGCGCGAATGGTGCTCGACCTGTCCGAAGTCGAATTCATCGGGTCCGCGGGGCTCGCTGTGTTCGAGGCTCTCGAAGCGAGAGCGAACCAGTGCGACGCACGGTGGGTGCTCGTCGGGAAACGGCCGGTGCAACGACTGTTGCGCGCCGCGGGTGAGACCCGTCTGCAACTGCACACCTCGCTCGAGAGCGCGATGGGGGCGCTCCGGGTCTCGGCGTAGAAGAGGGGGGCTCATCCTTGCCGGTCGGGCACCGATCGGCAAGGATGAACCACCGGACCGGATACACGGTTCCCGACGAGGAACCAGAAAAACAGAGGTAGTCCCGCCGACACCCCCACCAGGCACGTCGCGAGCGTGACCCACAGTGCGCGTCCGGTGCTGATCCAACCGGTACCGAATGCCGCCAGCAGCAGGACGACTGCGGAGACCAGCACGTCGAGCCATGCGAAGGCGCTCAGCCGGGTCGCGGTGATCTCGTCGGCGATCCGCCCGAGGTCGAGGCCGTGGTCGAGCAGGAAGGGAACCAGCGCGGCGTACGGAATCACGACACCCACGACTGTCGACGCGGCGAACACGAACGCGAGATGCTTCTGCTGCACGGCGTTTCCTTCGGACGGTGGCTGTGGGGCGATTGCGGCTAGGCTCCGGTCCCTGCTCCGGTCTCGCGGACACCCTCGACCACGTCCCGCATCTTCGAGAGGAACTCGTCGATGGTGGCGAGTTCGTCGGGGGAGAACGAGTCGAGAACACCGACGGCCCGGCCGATGAGCGGCCCGAAGAAACTCCAGCCGAGTTGTTCGGCGGACTCGGTGACCTGCAACCTCACGCGTCGGCGATCCTGCGCGTCGCGTTCCCTCGCCACCAGGCCGTCCTTCTCGAGGCGGTCCACGAGCGCGGTGGTCGACGCGGAGTTCAGGCCGAGCTGCTGCCCCAGCCATCCCGGCGTCGCGACGGTGCCGGCGCGGGAGGCATCGAGCAGGGCGATCAGTGCGCGCACATCGGTGGCGTGAAGTCCGTGGGTGCGAGCGAACTCGGAGCCGAGCAGGTTCAGCTGCACCACGAGTTCCCGCAGGCCGTGCACCATGGCCAAGGCCCGGCCGTTCTCCGTGTCCGTCACTGCTGATCCTCCGGCTCGACTCGGTTACCTCGACAGTCTACTATCTCGACCGTCGAGATAATTCCATGACGGAGGTTGCAATGTCCCAACCGACGATCGAAGAATTCACGAACACCCCGGCAGGTACCGCCTTCTATCGCGCCTACGACGCGGTACTGGGCCGCTGGCCCGACGGCACCACCCCGATCGACCTCGAATCCGAATACGGCAGCACCCGGATCAACGCGTACGGACCGCCGGATGCGCCCCCGGTCGTGCTGCTGCCCGGCGGGGGTGCGACCTCGACAGTATGGTTCGCCAACGTCGCCGCGCTCGGCGCACGGCACCGCGTCCATGCCGTCGACATCCTGGGGGATGCCGGACGCAGCGTCCCGGGCCCACGCCCGCCACGGACCGTCGACGATCTGCTCGACTGGTTCTTCGGGGTCGTGGACGGGCTCGGCTTGGACACCTTCGGAGTCGCGGGGCACTCGTACGGTGCGATGATCGCGCTCGCCGCTGCCCTGCGCCGTCCCGAACGCGTCGGCAAACTTGTTCTGCTCGACCCGAATTCGTGCTTCTCGGGGATGCGGCCCGGGTATCTGCTGCGCGCGTTGCCGGTTCTGCTGCGCCCGAGCGAACAGCGCGAACGAGCCTTCGTCGTGTGGGAAACCGGAGGTCGCCCGCTGGACGAAGAGTGGCTGGACCTTCTCGCGCTCGGTGCGACGTTCCCGACATCGAAGACGATCGTTCCGAAAAGACCGTCCGCGAAGGCATTCCACGATTTCGGCGTCGACACCACGGTGATCCTCGCCCGGGACAGCAAGGTTCACGACAGCCGCCGCGTCGACGACGCGGTCCGGCGGCTCCTTCCGGGTGCGCGGACGATCGTGCTCGACGACGCCACGCACCACACGCTTCCCGTGCACCCCGCCGATGCGGTGAACGCCGCGCTCCTCGAGGGGTTCGGAGCTCTCGGGGGGTTCGGGGGCCGCTGACCGGGCCGCCGGCGGCGTGCTCCGACAGGCTCGTGGTTTTCCGGGACGGACCGGTGGGTATGCCCGGGAAAACCCGATCCGATCGGAGGTTTCGACATGGACGCGCTGGGCTGGATCGTACTGGCAATCGTGATCGTCGTTGTGGTGCTGTTGGTCGCCTGGTTGCTGACCAGACGCCGGACGCAGCATCGCCGCACCGAGGCTGCTCACCTGCGGGCGCAGGTCGCCGAACGTGCCCCGGTCGCCGAACAGCGCGCGGCCATCGCCGACGAGACCGCCGCCAAGGCCCGCCGGGCAGCCGCGGAGGCTTCCGAGAAGCAGGCCGAGGCGGCCCGCCTCGCAAGCCGCGCGAAGGTGCAGCGGGAGGAGGCCGAATCGGTTCGCAGCGAGCTGGACGAGCAGCGTGAGCGCGCCGACCGGCTCGATCCCGACGCTACGGCGCCCTCGGCGCACGGCGAGTCCCGGGCTTCGGCGGACGATACGGAACCGAGGCGGGATCTGCGGACGGACCAGGTGCGAACGGACGAGGTGCGAGCGGACCAGGTGCGCACGGACGAGGGCGGCACGAGCCGGGAGGGCCGGCACTCCGTGTAGAGGTGCCCGGGGGAGCCGCCGACCCGGTCACCGAGCCGCGACCGTGCAGATCCAACGGTCGCGGCCGGCGTCGTAGCGGACCAGCCCCCGTTCGGCGAAACCGTCGAGCCACCCCCGCATCGGCCACCAGCCCCACCTTCGGTGGAAAAGTGTTGCGTTGGTGACGATGTCGTGAACGTGCTCGACGGGTGGGTCGGACACCGGGTGATATTGATGGAACGCGTGAGCACCCCCGACCCACGCGAGTACCACATCGGATCGGGCTGCCGTGCAACCGAAATCGGTGTCCTCGCCACCGTAACCGGTGTAGTCGGTGCAGAAACCACCGAGCCGCCGCCAGGTGGTCGCGGTCGTCGCGAACGACAGCGACCAGAACAGGTGATGGTCCCGTGACGGAAGAACGGCGTCGTCGTCCGGGACAGGCCGGGCCGGATGAGGATCGACCATCCCCGGCAGCCGGTCCAGGTCGTATCCGTTCTCCGGCGGCGGTGGGAGGTAGGTGACCGGCCCGCACAGCAGCGCATTCCGATAGCGGTGGTCGCCCGCGACATCCTCGTAGCGACGCAGCATCCCGGGCGCGGGAATGCAGTCGACGTCGAGGAACACGAGCAGTTCTGCGCCGAGATCGAGCGCACGGTCCGCCCCGAGATTGCGGGCCGCGGCGAGGGGGAGCGGGCCTTCGGCGTGAGGCATGAACACGGTGCAGGCATCGCTGCCGGCACGAGCGACGGTCGATGCCACACCGGGGTCGCCCATCGCGACGACGACGTGCCGGTCGGGACGACGGTCACTGCGGTGAAGCCCGCGCAATTGCAAGCTCAGGTGCCGGTGCCGATGCGCCGCGATGGTGACCACACAGATCCTCACGCGCAGCTCGATTCGCCGGCGACCTTCTCGATCGCCGCCGCGGCCCGTGCCGCCGCACCCTCCGTGCACCACAGATCCCAGCGACCCGGATCGGACCGGCGGGCACGATCGAGCAACCCGGGCCACGCCTGCGCCTCCGGCCAGCCTGTCAGGGCCACGGCGAGGCCCGCGTGATCGAGAGCGGTGACGGTGGCGCATTGCTCGTCGAACGGCCGCGGCTCGGCGACTAAAACGGCGGGCCGGCGTGCCGCGGCGATGTCGGCCACCGTGTTCTGGCCGGCGTGGCCGACGACGACGTCTGCACGGCACAATGCCGGCCACGGGTCGTGGACCCACTCCCGGCCGGCGATGCCGAGACCTTCCCACGCGAAGCGGGGATCGCAGGTGGAGTAGGCCGCGAGGTCCGCGGCGGTGAGGGAGGATCCTCCGCTGCCACCGAGCACCAGCACCGTGTCCTCTCCGGAACGGGGCGGCGTGCAGGGACGGCCGTCGAAGCGGCTGATGCCTCCCACATAGCTGGTCCGGTCCGCAAACGGCTGCAGCCATTCCGGTTCGTACATCGCCCGCGGCCAGGCCGCGATGATGCGATCGGACAATCGGTAGGCCAGCTGATGCGCTGCGTCCGTGCGGTTTCCGGGCATGGCGACCGTCACCACCGGAATGCCGAACAGCCGCGCCGTCAGCGCGATCTCGACGGACACGTCCACGACGATCGCGGTTGGCCGGGCGCGGTCGATCCACGCCGCGAATGCGGCCTGACGGCGGCGCAGGCCGGAATCGAGGCGGGGCACCCAGTGCAGGGTCCCGAACGCGGTCGGGTCCTGAGCCGTCGGCGCGGCGTCGTCGCGGGGGAGCACCACCGTTTCGGCGAAGACGCCGTCCGGGTCGGAGATCGGCTCGGAGCACAGAGCGGTGACCGGGCTGCTCAGGTGGGCGCAGATCGCCGCGGCGCGGGAGCGGTGCCCGTGGCCGTGATGGTGGATGTAGTAGCCGATCATCAGGTGACACCCACTCGGGGACGCGTTGTTCGGAGCAGGTCCCGGTAGAGGTCGAGGTAGGCGGCGACCATGACCTGCTCGGAACAGTACGACTGCGCCCGCGCCCGTGCCGCCTCGCGCGGGAGCGCCACCGCGACGGGCACGGCATCTGCCATCGCGGCGGTGTCCCCGTCCGGGACGAGAACCCCACAATCGGGCGTGAGGAGTTCGGGGATCGCACCGCGTGCGAACGCCACCACCGGGGTTCCGCAGGCCAGCGCCTCGGCGACGACCAACCCGTAGGGCTCGTCCCAGCAGGGAGTCACCAGAACGGCGGCGGCGCGGCCGACCTCCGCGGCGAGGTCGGCGCGGTCGAGATGCCCGAGGTAGATCACGTCGTCGCCGAGGCGCGGGGCGATGTACTCGACGAAATAGGAAGGGGCGCAGATCGGTCCGGCGATCCGGAGGGTTCGGCCGGCGCGCCGGGCCGCGTCGATCGCCAGATGCGCACCCTTCTCCGGAACGAGGCGACCGAACCACATCAGGTCGGTTCCGCCGGGGCCGGGCGGCCAGGCCTGCAGGTTCACACCGTTGTGGATCACGCTCGCGGGTGACCCGAGCGCATGACGCCACGCCGCGGCGGTGTGACGGCTCACCGCGACGAAGGTGGCGGGACACCCGCCGGGCGTGGCCAGCGCGGATTCGATCCACGGTGTCGGGGGTGTGTGGAGTGTGCACACCACCGGTACGTCGAGCGTGTGGGCCATCGCCACCGGCAGGTAGTGGAGGCTGTGGTTGTGGATCACGTCGAAGCGCCCGGCGAGCGGTCCGGCCAGCTGCAGCATCAACGACAGATACGCGTGATGGTCCGCGAGGAACCTTTCCGGCACCATCGATTCGTCGGCGCGTGCGGCCGCACTCGGGGTGAACTCGTGGACCTCGAGGAACGCGGCGTGCAGGCCGGGATCCGATCCTTCCGCGGCGAACAGCGTGACGCGGTGCCCGGCGTCGGTGAGCGCGTGGGCCAGATGCCAGATGTGCGCCTCGAGTCCACCGGCGAACGGCTCGCGGATGGGATACCTGTTGGACGCGATCAGGGCGATCCGCAGCGACCCGGTGCTCACGACTCTGTCCGTTCACGCAGTGCCCGCTCGTAGAGGTCCCGGTGCGTGCGCGCGATGTCCCGGCGCTGGGCGAGCCGGCTCTCCCATGCAGGCCGGGGAAGTGGCCGAGGGCGGTGGTACAGATCGCGGATGCCGCGGTCGAGCGAAGCGGGATCGAACCGGTGCTCGTCGAATTCGAAGACCGCGCACGGTTGTTGCTGCCCGTAGAAGCCGCAGCTCGGCGCCGCGACGGCGGTTCCCAGGTCGTGGCAGGCTTCCAGCCACCCCGAGTGCGTGCCGAAGCGGTAGGGCAGGACCGAGACGGTCAGGGACGAGAGGTAGCGCCAGAGCTCGTCGTCGGAGAAGTAGGGGTGGACGCGCACCTCGACGCCGGCGCGGTCCGCGAAAGCCGTCAGTGCGGCTCCGGTTTCCGGTGCGTACCAATGATTGCCCGGGTCGAAGATCTCGTCGTGCAGGTCGATGCGCAGAATCGCTCCGGGCAGCGAACCGATTGTCTCGGCGAGGGTTTCGACGACGGGCAACACGTCCATGTTCGCACGCAGGCTCTTCGCGTGCACACCGACCACGAATCGGTCCTCGGTCGGGCGGGGGCGGTCGAACCACTCCTTCTCCACGACGTGCGGATGCGGCACGACCGTGGCGGAGCGCCCCCACACCTCCCGAATGCGTGCCGCCGCGCCCGGTGTGAGGGTGATCAGTTCGGCGGCGCCGCGGATCAGGACGTCGAGTTGTTTCTCGTGTGCACCCGGAGTGTCGTGGTGCGGGTTGCGAAGGTCGTGCACCGTGTACACCAACGGGATTCGATGGTCCTCGAGTTCGGCGACGATGTCCTCGAGCTGGGCGGGCTCGATCGCGTCGAAGCCGAAATGAACGTGGAAGACGTCGAATTCGGTGTGGTGCTCGGTGATCCAGCCGGGCTCGAGCATCAGCGGAGGCCACCAGCCGCCGGGAACCTTGCGCCCGTCCGCCGGCACCGGATCCGGCATCCGCGTCACCCCGTCACCGTCCGGATCCGCCAGGTGCCGAACGTAGACGTGTGAGGCGGGTACCGACGCAACACGAACAGATCGCACGAGTTCGCTCACTTCCCATGAGATCGGGTGACGGCCGAATCGACGGTGGCCGGCCGGGACGACCGAGGGATACCCAGAAAGTCGGCGGCCACACCCTAGAGGTCCGGAAATCGACCCCGCGGTCCGGAAATCGGCAGACGGCGGAACGGTTTCCGCGCATGCGGACCGGGTTACCCGCCACTGGAGCAATCGAAGGGAAGGTAGCGATGACAACGAGCGAGCGCGACGTGATCGAGGTCCTCACCCACGATCACCGCGAAGTGGAACGGATGTTCGCCGAACTCGAGGCACTCCACGGCATCGGAACCGACGAGGCTCGGCAGCGGCGCAAGGATCTCACCGACCAGGTGACCATCGAGCTGGTGCGGCATTCGGTCGCCGAGGAGGCCGAGGTCTATCCGGCCGTGAAGAAGAAGGTCAGCGAAAGCGAGGCCGAGCACGCCAAGGAGGAGCACGCCGAGGCCGAGAGAACCATGAAGCGGCTCGAAGGGCTGAAGCCGGACGAACCGGAGTTCGAAGCCCAGCTCGCACTGCTGATGCAGGAGGTCCGCGAACACGTCGCCGAGGAGGAGAGCGAGATCTTCCCGCACATGCGGAGCGTCTTCACCCAGGAGGAACTGATCGAGCTCGGGAAGAAGGTGGAGTCGACGAAGAAGCTGGCGCCGACGCGGCCGCACCCCTCGGCCCCGGACGAACCACCGGGCGACAAGATCCTCGGCCCGGTCACCGGCCTGCTCGACCGTATGCGTGACGCGGTGACCAAGCGCGGAACCGAACGCTGAGGACGTGATCGATCGAGGACTGCGCCGATTCGGGAGGACTGTGCCGAATCGGACGGTTCGGGTGATACCCGCGAGCCGGTCCGGGTGCGGGTCGGCTCAGGCGCGGCTCGCGGGGCGATCGTCGCGGGAGATCGTCCGGTCCATGGTCATCAGGAAGTGGTCGAACTCGTTGCGCGAGGAATCGGAAATCTTCGGTCCCGCTCCGCCGGTGACGACGTCGACGATCCGCTGGGCCAACGCCCGGAGCTTGGTGTTCGTCTCCTGCGACCGCCACGTGAGGATCTCGAAGGCGTGATCGGCGGAGATCCCGTAGACGACCATCAGCACACCCTTGGCCTGCTCGATGATGGCGCGTGACTCGGCGAGAGCGGAGATCGCTTCGTCGACGTTCTCCCGGATGTCTTCCGCGTAGGTCTCGGTGAGGTCGATGTAGAACCCGGACGTGCCGATGACCGCACCGGTGTCGTCGAGCAGCTGGTCGCCGACCACGACGACCTGCTTGATGTTGCCGGCGACGTCCACGATCCGGTGCCGGCTGCTGAACGGCTTACCGGTCGTACGCTGAATGTTCAGCACCTCGGTGATCTGCTGCAGATCCTCCGGATGTTTGTGGGACAGAACCAACTCCGTGGTCGGATTCACCGTGCCGGGCTCGTAGCCGTGCATTCGAGCCACCGCATCCGACCATTCCCATTCGTCGGTCGCAACGATGTAGCGGAAGCTGCCGACCCGCTGTGGCCTGTCGGAGCGCAGGTCCCGTCCTGCGCGGGTACCCGTGGTCGAATCGGTCATTCCGCGATTATGCCGCGAAGAACGTTACCGCGACCACTTCGGCCCCTTTCCGGCCTCGAGGGCTGCACAATTGTGGGGAGACGGTCGACTCCTGTGACAGCTGCGCAGGAAACCGACCGCGCGGGTTGAAATCCCGTTCGCAGGGGTACCCCTGTGCGCACCGTATGCGGCGGTGCAGCTCGGGAGGTTCCGGTGCGTTGGCGTCGAGGCATGGTCGCAGGAATCCTGGCGGTGTCCCTGTCGTCCGGCTGCTCGGGTCTGCCCGGGGGAACCGAAGGGGACCTGTCCCGGGCCGCGGAGGACGCGGCATCGGCGACCGCGTCCGCCCAGTTGGGTCTGTCGCTGGTGTCCGCACACCGCACCACCGGTAACCACGCCGATGTGGTGCTCGACGACGCTCTGGAGACGGTCCTCACCTCCTACAGCGCCGCGGCCACCGCCGAGACGGCGTCGCCGGACGAGGCCGCGCACCGGGACGTGCTGCTCGGATACCTCGACGACGCGGCAGCGGTGCTCGGCCGGGCCCGCGGACACGTCGCCGGCGTGCCGGGATCCCCGGACGCGGCGTCCCTCGACCAGGAACTCCGCCGGCTCACCGACACCCTGTCGGCGTTCGGGGAGGGCGCACGGTGACGAAACTGTTCGCCGTCGCACTCGGCGTTCTCACCGCCATCGGCGGTTTCCTCGACATCGGGGACCTCGTCACCAACGCGGTCGTCGGATCCCGTTTCGGGCTGAGTCTGGTCTGGGTCGTCGTGCTGGGGGTCGGGGGCATCTGCCTGTACGCGAACATGGCCGGGCGGGTCGCCGCGGTCAGCGGGCGCGCGACGTTCGAGATCATCCGCGAGCGTCTCGGCCCCCGCGCGGCGCTGGCGGACCTCGCGGCGTCCTTCCTGATCAACCTCATGACATTGACCGCCGAGGTCGGCGGCGTCGCGCTGGCGCTGCAACTCGCTTCCGGGGTGGGGCCGCTGATGTGGATGCCCGTCGCGGCGTTCGCGGTGTGGCTGGTGATCTGGCGGGTCCGCTTCACCGTCATGGAGAACGCCACCGGGCTGGCCGGACTGTGCCTGATCGTGTTCGGGGTGGCGCTGTTCCTGCTGGGGCCCGACTGGGGTGAACTCGGACAGCAGATCCTCGCCCCGGCCGTCCCCGAAGCCGAGTCGACCGCGGTGTACTGGTTCTATGCGGTCGCGCTGTTCGGTGCGGCGATGACGCCGTACGAGGTGTTCTTCTTCTCGTCGGGTGCTCTCGAGGAGAAGTGGACCGTCGAGGACCTGGGCAAGGCCCGGCTCAACGTGCTCGTCGGTTTCCCGCTCGGCGGGGTCCTGTCGGTGTGCGTGGCCGCGTGCGCCGCGGTGGTGCTGCTCCCGCAGAACATCGGCGTCGAATCCCTCTCCCAGATCGTGCTGCCCGTGGCGGAGGCCGGCGGTCGCCTGGCGTTGGCGTTCGCGATCGTCGGGATCGTCGCCGCGACCTTCGGGGCCGCCCTCGAGACGACGCTGTCCAGCGGCTACACGCTCGCGCAGTTCTTCGGCTGGCGGTGGGGCAAGTTCCGGGCTCCGGCGGACGCCGCCCGCTTCCACCTGGTGATGATCGTGTCGCTGCTCGTGGGACTCGCGATCCTCGCGACCGGTGTCGATCCGGTTCTGGTGACCGAGGTTTCGGTGGTGTTCTCGGCGGTGGCGCTGCCGCTGACCTACATTCCGATCCTCATCGTCGCCAACGACCCCGAATACATGGGCGAGCACGTCAACGGCCGGGTCGTCAACGCCTTCGCGCTGGCCTACGTGCCCGTGATCGTCGCCGCCTCGGCCGCGGCCATACCCCTGCTGATCATGACGGGAGCCGGATCGTGACGGAATCGGACGCTCTGCCTCGGCTGCCGCTCGAGGGTCGTGTCCTCGACGCGCGGTTGCACCTGCTGGACCGGCTGCTCGTCGACGTCGACGGCCGCCCGGTCACCACCGTCGACGATCTCGAGCTCGACGGCATCGAAGCGGGCCGGGAAATCCCGGCCGGGGCGGCGCCGCCGCGGGTGAAGGCGATCCTGAGCGGCAATGCGCTGCCGACGCGCATCTTCGGCGGCAGGCCTCCGGTCTCGAGTCTGGACCGCATCGACTGGGCCGACGTGGACCGCGTCGAGGTGGCGGTACACCTGACCGTGCACGGCGAGGACCTCGACCACCTGTGGGTCGAACGATGGGTCCGCGACCACGTCGTCGGACGGATCCCGGGAGGCCGTCGTGCGGCTGAGTGAGATCGTCGGCGCGCGAGTCCGCGACAGCGACGGCAACGGTCTCGGCACGGTCGTCGACGTCCGGTTCGCTCTCACGGGGGATGAGGGCCTCACCCTGGCGGCGTTGCTGGTCAGCCCGAGGTCCTCGGGCTCGTTCCTCGGATACGAACGGAGTTCGGTCGACGCACCGGCGCTGATCGCCCGCTATCTGCGGTGGCGGCACCGCGGGGCGTTCCTGGTCCGGTGGGCCGATGTGAGGCGTGTCGGGGACGGGTGGGTCGACGTGCGCGACGGCTACCGCAGGTTCGCGCCCGCGCTGCCGTGACGACGGCCGACGTCGATCGGCTGTTCGACGTGCGGTTTCATCCTTGCTGACGCGGGCCCGATCTCTTGGCGATCACGAAGACGACGACGCCGATCAGAATGAGGATTGCAATCAGTTCCATGGCGCACGGGTACCCCGTGGTGACGAATCGAACCGGTGCGAACGGGTACCCGATGCAGCATGAGCGGAGATCGGAAGGATCAGGAGAGGGCGCCGCTGCTCGACGCGCTCGCGGACTACCACCGGCAGGACCGCTACGGATTCAGCCCGCCGGGACATCGTCAGGGTCGCGGCGCCGACCCGCGCGCACTCGACGTCCTCGGTGACGCCTACCGATCCGATGTGCTGGCGACCGGCGGGCTCGACGACCGGCTCGCGCGCAACAACTACCTCTCCGACGCCGAGGACCTGATGGCCGAAGCCGTCGGTGCCGAGCACGCGTTCTTCTCCACGTGCGGAAGCTCGCTGTCGGTGAAAGCGGCGATGATGGCCGTGGCCGGGCACGGTTCGGGTGGGTTGCTGCTCAGCCGCGACTCCCACAAATCCGTCGTCGCCGGGCTGATCTTCGGAGGCATCCAGCCGCGGTGGGTCACTCCGCAATGGGACGCCGAGCGGCACATGTCGCATCCGCCGTCACCGGAGCAGATCCGCGAAGGCTGGGAGAAGCACCCCGACGCAGCCGGAGCACTGATCGTCTCGCCCAGCCCGTACGGGACATGTGCGGACATCGAGGGCATCGCCGAGGTCTGTCACGAACGCGGCAAGCCGCTCATCGTCGACGAGGCGTGGGGTGCGCACCTGCCGTTCCACGACGATCTGCCCACCTGGGCGATGAAGGCCGACGCCGACGTGTGTGTGGTCAGCGTCCACAAGATGGGAGCCGGATTCGAGCAGGGCTCCGTCTTCCACACCCAGGGAGATCTCATCGACTTCGCCCACCTGTCCACGTGCGCCGACCTGCTGATGACGACGAGCCCGAACGTGCTCGTCTACAGCGGAATCGACGCGTGGCGGCGGCAGATGGTCGAGCGCGGCGAGAAGCTTCTGGGCGATGCGCTCGATCTGAGCAGGCAACTGCGCGAACGGCTTTCGCAGATCCCCGGACTGCAGGTCCTCGAGGACGAGCTGCTCGGCCACGAAGCCTCGCACGATCTGGACCGCCTGCAGATCCTCGTCGACGTCAGCGAGACCGGCGCTTCCGGTTATCAATTCGCGGACTGGATCCGGGAACACTGCCGGGTCGACATGGGTCTGTCCGACCACCGTCGCATCATGGCGACGATGTCGATGGCGGACAGCGCGGAGACCGCCGACCGGCTGATCCGGGCCTTCGAAGCGTGCGTGGCCGCGGCGGACGGTTTCGATCCGCCCCCGCCGATCCGCCTGCCCTCACCCGACGAACTGCAGCTCGAGTCGCGGATGTCGCCCCGGGATGCGTTCTTCGCGGAGAAGGTCGAGGACGTGCCCGCCGCACAGGCGCCCGGACGCATTGCGGCCGAGCAGCTTACCCCCTATCCGCCGGGAATACCGGTGGTCGTGCCCGGCGAGCTGATCGACGACGCCGTCGTCGACTATCTGCGCAGTGGGCTCGCCGCCGGGATGGCCGTTCCCGACGCCACAGACCCGAAACTCGACACGTTCCGGGTCGTCGCCCGGTAGAAGGCACGCGCCGCTCGCGTGTGGACGTCACCGCGATCGGGTACCCCGCGGGGGTGAGGCTCGGTCTACTCGACATCGGTTCCAACTCGGCGCAGCTGCAGATCGTCGAAGCAGCGGTCGGTGCGCCGCCGTTGCCCGTGCACGCGATCCGGGTGCCGACACGCCTGGCCGACGAGGTCCAGCCGGACGGATCCCTCAGCGTCGCAGGCGCGGACCGCGCGGCCAACGCGGTCGCGACGGCGGTCGACGCGGCGTATCGGTACGGGGTGGATCGGCTGTTCCCGTTCGTGACCGCGGCGATCCGCGATGCCGAGAACCGGGACGCGGTGCTCGACCGGATCGTGCAGGCGTCCGGTATCCGCCCCGAATACCTCTCGGGCGACCAGGAGGCGCGGCTGACCTACCTCGCGGTGCATGCGTGGTACGGCTGGTCCGCGGGCCGGCTGCTGGTCCTCGACATCGGCGGCGGCTCGATGGAACTGGCACTCGGACGCAACACCGAGCCGGACATCGCGTTGTCGCTGCCGCTCGATGCGAACCGGTTGACACGCAGTTATCTCGAGAGCGACCCACCCACGGTGAAGGAGCTCAAACGGCTGCGCCGAGACGTGCGGGACACCCTCGGCGACGCGTCGGACCGCCTGAAGTGGGAGGGGGATCCGCACGTCACCGTCGGGGCGTCGAAGACGTTCAAGCAGTTGTCTCGGCTGACCGGTTCCCCGGCTCAGCGCAAGGGGCCCTTCGTGGCCCGCACACTGCAGCTCGAGAAGTTGCGGCGGGTGATCGACAAGCTCGCGGGGATGCCCGCCCAGCACCGCAGCCGCTTGCCCGGGGTCTCGGAGTCCCGCGCCCGGCAGGTGCTCGCCGGCGCGATCGTGGCCGACTGTGCGATGACGGCACTGGGCCTGGACAGCCTCGAGATCAGTCCGTGGGCGCTTCGGGAGGGGATCGTGTTGCGGCACTTGTCATCCCTTGCCGACGACCGGGACGCGCTGCCGCTGCAGCCGTTGCCGGAGCGCACGGAGGAGGGCGCGACGGTGACGACGCTGCCCAAACAGATCTGACACATACGGATCCGGCGCGCAATGGGTTCCCGCCCAAGGCGCGCCGGATCCGTATGTGTCACGCCGGCACGGAGTCCACCTCGCGGTCCCAGGCCCGGTGCCGCGCCATGATGCCGGCGAAGACGTCGAAGAACTCTCCCGGCAGCGAAGCCTCGGCGGCCGTGGAGGTCACCACACCCGCATCGGTGAGGACGTCGGGGCCCTCGGCGACCGGGCAGTGCAGCCCGGCGGCGGGCAGCAGGTCCAGGCCCGCACCGAACGCGGCGATCGGCTTGGCGTGCTTGTACGCCTCGGCCAGGAAGTGCAGCGTGTAGCCGTCCTTCCGGAGGGTCGCGATCGCGTCGGGGCCGCACGGGACCACCACCGCGTCGTACAGCACCGAGGCCATGGTGTTGATCGCGCGGTCGACGGCGATCTCGCCGCCGGAACCACCTGCGAGTACACCGCCGCCCTTGGGTGCGAGTACCTCGACGATCGCGCCGCGTTCGGTGAGCGCCTCGACGAGACGGTCGACGCCGGTGACGTCGACACCGTCCGCCGCGAGTACCGCGACGCGCCTGCCGACGATGCTGTCCATCGCGGTGTTCAGCTGGGAGAGGGCCGGGGAGGGTGGCGCGATGTCGACGAGCGGTGACTCGGGTGGGGCGTCGAGGCCGAGTTCACCCGCGACCCGTGATGCCAGGCCGTGGTCGACCAGATCGAGCTCGGCGACGACGCGTTCGCGGATGTCGACGTCGGTGACCTTCCCCAGTTCGAATCCGAAGGCCGCGACGATGTGCTCGGCTTCGACCTCGGACATGCTGCGCCAGAACAGGCGCGGCTGGCTGTAGTGGTCGGCGAAACTGTCGCTGCGGGCCCGCACCACGTGCCCGTCCACGTGTTTCGCGTAGTGCGTGAAGACCTCCTCGTCGGCCAGGGCGGGACACCCGCTGCCGAGTGAATTCTTGTGGTAGGACGCCTTTCCGCGCTGGATCGTGGGCTGGCTGTAACCGTCGTGCTGATGGGTGCGCACCTCGGTGACGGGCCGGTTGACCGGCAGGTGCGAGAAGTTCGGCCCGCCCAGCCGGAGCAGCTGGGTGTCGAGATAGGAGAAGTTGCGGGCCTGCAGCAGCGGATCGTTGGTGAAGTCGATGCCGGGCACCAGGTTCGCGGTGTGGAATGCGACCTGCTCGGTCTCGGCGAAGAAGTTGTCCGGGTTCCGGTCGAGTACCATCCGCCCGACGGGCTGCACCGGCACCTGCTCCTCGGGAATGAGCTTGGTGGCGTCGAGAAGGTCGAAGTCGAAAGCGAATTCGTCCGATTCGGGAACCAGCTGCACGCCGAGTTCCCACTCCGGATACTGCCCGGCCTCGATCGCTTCCCACAGGTCGCGGCGGTTGAAATCCGGATCCTTGCCTGCGATCTTCTGGCACTCGTCCCACACCAGTGAGTGCGTGCCCAGTTTCGGTGTCCAGTGGAACTTGACGAATGTTCCGGTACCCGTGGCGTTGACGAACCGGAACGTGTGGACGCCGAAGCCCTGCATCATCCGATAGCTGCGCGGCAGCGCGCGATCCGACATCAGCCACATCACCGCGTGCAGGGTCTCCGGCTGCAGTGACACGAAGTCCCAGAACGTGTCGTGCGCGGACTGCGCTTGCGGAATTTCGTTGTGCGGCTCGGGTTTCACCGCGTGCACGAAGTCCGGGAACTTGATGCCGTCCTGGATGAAGAAGACCGGAAAGTTGTTGCCGACCAGATCGTAGTTGCCCTGTTCGGTGTAGAACTTCGTCGCGAAACCGCGGACGTCGCGGACCGTATCCGCCGAACCGCGGGACCCCGCGACGGTCGAGAACCGCACGAACACCGGGGTACGCAGTCCGGGTGTGGTGAGGAACCGGGCGGCGGTGACCTCGGCGAGCGAATCGTCGTAGGGCTCGAAGTATCCGTACGCGCCGGCACCCCGCGCGTGCACGACCCGCTCCGGGATGCGTTCGTGGTCGAAATGGGTGAGCTTCTCCCGTGCGTGGAAGTCCTCGAGGAGGGTCGGTCCCCGGGTGCCGGCCGTGAGGGAGTCGTCGTCGTGGTCGACGCGTACACCCTGTTGCGTGGTGAGGTAACCGGAGTTGCGGTCGACGCGGAAGCCGTCGAGCTGCCTGTCCTTCGGGTCACGCTGTTCGGGCTCGCCCTTGGAGCCGTCGGGGCCGGTCTTCGTCATGTTGTCCTCCGATCCGGGAATGCGGCGGTCCGTCCGGGTGCCACGGTGTCGTACCGTGACTACCCCCGGGCGAGACCGGCAAACCCGGCGTTTCTCAGTCGCTCACGAGGACGCCGAACGAGAACATCAGGAAGACGATCATCCCCACGAGCAGAGCCCATCCGACGCCCTGCCAGATCGGCCACGAACCGTGTCTCTGCCACGTTCGGTAGGCGCGGTACAGCGCGCCGAGCCCGCCGATCAACAGGACCGCGGGTGGGCCGAACGCGAGGATCTCCTTCGCCGGCGTGGTGCACACGGCGAACGATTCCTCGGCGCAGCGGTCTCCGGAGACGGCCAGTCCCCACACCACTCCGACCGCCATCACGAGCAATGCAACGGCGACGACGATCGCCGCGTACCACATCGCGGATCGGAAGGTCGCGGGGTCGCGCCACCGCTTCTCGACGTCCTGGCTCATGGCACCTCCTCAGTGGTGTTCGGCGCGGTCGGTGACTTCGGGCCTGCCGGCGGCGCGCGCACAGTGCGCACAGCAGTAGATGGTGTTGTCCACCTCGACGCCGTGGCCGAGAATGCGGCAGCTGCAGTGCGCGCACACCGGGGCCATCCCCTGAACCGCGCACTCGAAGCTGTCGTAGGTTCCGGTGACGTCGGCGCGGGTCACGGTGAATGTCTTGTCGTAGTCGTTTCCGCAGGTATCGCACGTAGGCATGGCGCTCTCTCCCTTCCGTCGGGACCTACCGGACGAGTGCCCGTGCGAGTACTCGACCAAACGAGACGGGCCGGGGAGGATACTGGAAAACGCACAGCGTGTCGGATTCGTCCGACGTGGGTATTCCCGGCCCGCTGGACCTGCGCTGCGCCGGTCCGGCGGATGTGAGGAGAGCGTGATGGAACGGCCGTCAGGTGACGAGGTGATGGTCCGAGGGTTCACCCGGTACATCGAGCAGGTCGCCCAGGAGCTGGGCGCCGCCGAGGGGAACTGGGCGGTGCGCGACGACGGCGCCTGGGAGGCGTACGTGGGCATTCCCGAACTCGAGTTGTATCCCGGTCGTGAAGTGGCTCTCGTCTGGACCCCGGACGAAGGGTGGGCGCTCGGCGTGGAGACCGGATCCGGTGAGGACATGATCATCGCCGGCTATCTGGGGTCGACGCGGGTTCCGCCGCCCTCGGCGGTGCGGACCTTCCTGGAACGCCTCCGGCACGACGGCGGGGCCTTGCGCACGACCCCGGCCCGCGGATCCCGAGAGGAAGCGCTGCGCGCCGTCGCGGACTACGGCGGTGTCGCGGGAGGTGTCGCCGCCGTCGAGTGAGGGTACCCGATCAGGACTGCACGTTCCGTCCGGAAGGTGGGTTCGATGACAGTCCCCGATCCCGAACAACACGGCAACACCGATCCAGATCCCGGCACCACGCCCGGTCTCGAGCCCGGCGGCGGAGTACCTCCCGGCTCCACGCCACCCGAATCCGCCGGTACATCCGGGCTGTCCGCTCCGGAACCGGAGACGAGGAAGCGTTTCCCGGTGACCGGCTGGCTGACGCTCGGCGCGGTGATCGTCATCGTGCTGGTGTTCGTCGCCGTCATCATCGGTCTGATCGCCACGTGAACAAGATCACCGGGCGGGTTGAGACCGGCTGCGGCGGGGTAATCCCCGTGCGTCAGTGAAGAGATCCGACAGGAGGATTCGCATGGCAGACGAGAAGAGCGGGCCCAGCGAGGCCGTCAAGGGCGTCGTCGAGGACGTCAAGGGTAAGGCAAAGGAAGCCGTCGGTGCCGTCACCGGCCAGGACGATCTGACCCGCGAGGGTCGCGCCCAGCAGGACAAGGCCGAAGACCAGCGCGAGGTCGCCCGCAAGGAAGCGGAGGCGGAGAAGGCCAGGGCGAAAGCCGAAGCTGACGAGGCCAGGCAGCGCGCCCAGCAGTAACGCTCACAGCAAGATGTCGTCCGGGTGCGGCCGGAGTCCTGCGGGACCCGGCCGCACCCGCCGTCACAGGAGGTGTCGCAAACGTGCGGATCGTTACGCTCGTGGTGCTGATCTGGCTGGTCGTGGGTGCGATCGCGGCCGGGCAGCGTGGCTACTTCAGCGGAACCGAGCAGAATTGCGCGGGTGTCGCGACGGTGGTCGTGACGGTGCTCGCGGGCCCGCTGAACTATTTCGGAGTCAATCCGAAGATCGAGGACTGCCGCCTGCCCGAACCCAGCACGTGACCGGCCGGTACCGGATGGTCAGGATCGGGCGGCGCGCAGATCGTCGAGAAAGGTGCGCGCCCACCGGTCGACATCGTGCTTCATCACCTGGGTGTGCATCGAGCGCATCCGTCGTGCCTTGACGGCGGGTTCCTCCGTCACGGCGGCGACGATCGCGCGCTTGACCGCGTCCAGGTCGTGCGGGTTCACCAGATGGGCGCGTCGCAACTCCCACGCTGCCCCGGCGAACTCGCTGAGCACGAGGGCACCGCTGCCGTCGCCGTGGCAGGCGACGTACTCCTTGGCGACGAGATTCATGCCGTCGCGCAGGGGCGTGACCAGCATGGTGTCGGCGCACGCGTACATCGCGATCAGCTCGTCGCGATCGACGGGCCGGTGCAGATAGTGCACGACGGGCCGGCCCAGCCGGCCGAACTTGCCGTTGATGTTCCCGACCTGTCGTTCCACGTCGTCGCGGAGCTGTGCGTAGGCGGTGAGCCGTTCCCGGCTCGGCGTGGCGAGCTGCACCATGACGATCTTCTCCGGATCGAGGGTGCCCTCCTCGAGGAGCTCGCGAAGCGCTTCGAGTCGGATGTCGATGCCCTTCGTGTAGTCGAGTCTGTCGACGCCGAGCAGGACGGTGTCGGGGTCACCGAGCTCGACGCGAATCTGCTTGGCCCGCAATTGGGTCGTTGCGGAACGCGACTGTTCGTCGATGTGTGCGGAGTCGATCGAGATGGGATACGCCCCGACTTTCACGAGGCGGTCGCCGACTTCGACCGCGCCGGCCGAGCCGGGCCGGGGAGCGGGTGCGGAGAGCAACCGTCGCGTCAGGAAGCGGAAGTTGTCGGCGCCGCCGGGGAGGTGGAAGCCGACCAGATCGGCTCCGAGCAGACCCTCGATGATCTCCCTGCGCCACGGCAGCTGGAGGAACAACTCCGGTGGCGGGAATGGAATGTGCAGAAAGAAACCGATCGTCAGGTCGGGGCGCATCTCCCGGAGCATGCGCGGTACGAGCTGGAGCTGGTAGTCGTGCACCCAGACGGTGGCTCCGGGCGCCGCCGCGCGCGCGGCGGCTCTGGCGAATCGCTCGTTGACCTGCACGTACGTCCGCCACCAGCTGCGGTCGAAGGTGGGTGTAACCACGGCGTCGTGGTAGAGCGGCCACAGGGAAGTGTTGGAGAAGCCTTCGTAGTATTCGGCGACCTCGGTCTCGGTGAGCCGAACCGGGTGCAGGGTCAACCCGTCCTCGACGAAAGGCTCCAGGTCGACATCGGGAGTTCCCGGCCAGCCCACCCACGCGCCGTTCGTCTGCCGCAGCATCGGTTCGAGCGCGGTGACGAGACCTCCGGGACTGCGATGCCAGGTTCCCGGACCTCCGTCCGGATCGGGTTCGAGATCGACGGGCAGCCGATTGGCCACTACCAGGAAATCCGAGGAGGTCGTATTTGTCACGATTTTCAGCCCCTATTTCACAACTTCGGCGGCGCCGATGATCCACGAAAACGTGGCGGTGCCTGGGCTTTCGGGATTCGTCCCCGAAAGTCTTCTACGGAACTGCGGATCCGTACTTCCGCTCCGGTGGCGAGAGTGTATCAGCTCACCGGTTCTGATCCCGGGAACCGCTGTCTGTGTTTAGCATTGGGACCGGCCGGGTAGATGTCGTACATCGACCGGTACCGCGATGCCCGCTCCGCAGGTCGGAGGGACATCGCTGGCGAGAGGAGAACGCATGGGTAAGTTCACGGTTCCGGGTCTGAGCGAGAAGGACGGCGGACGCGTGGCGGAGATCCTCCAGGAGCGGCTGAGCGCCTACAACGATCTGCACCTGACTCTCAAGCACATTCACTGGAACGTGGTGGGCCCGAATTTCATCGGGGTACACGAGATGATCGATCCCCAGGTCGAACTCGTGCGCGGCTACGCCGACGATGCCGCCGAACGTATTGCGGCGCTGGGTGCGTCGCCGCAGGGCACGCCCGGAGCGATCGTCAAGAATCGTACCTGGGACGACTACTCGGTGGGACGGGACAGCGCGCAGGCGCACCTCGCCGCCCTCGACCTGGTGTACGACGGATTGATCGCGGACAACCGCAAGGCGATATCCGAAGTGGGAGAACTCGATCCCATCACCGAGGACCTGCTGATCGGGCAGACCGGTCAGCTCGAGAAGTTCCAGTGGTTCGTCCGCGCGCACCTCGAGAACGCGGCCGGGGCGCTCGTCAACAGCGGTGCAACCACCGAGCAGAAGGCCGCCGACAAGGCCCGCTCCTAGCACCTCGCTTCGTTCAGCACCACAGCTTTCGCCGAATGGTCGGCCGCACACGGATATCCGGGTGCGGCCGACCATTCGTGTGTAGTGCGCGTGTCAGCTCTGCGTCACCCGGGAGAACACGTCGACGATGGTGTCGCAGAACGCAGGCAGATCGCGGGGGTTGCGGCTGGACACGAGATTTCGGTCTATGACCACTTCCTTGTCGACCACCGTGCCGCCGGCGTTCCGAATGTCGGTGCGCACACTCGGATACGACGTGAGGGTGCGGCCGCGCACCACGTCCGCCTCGACGAGTGTCCACGGCCCGTGGCAGATGACGCCCACCGGACGTCCCGACGACACGAAGTCCCGGACGAATGCCACCGCGGCGGAGTCCTGCCGGAGGTGATCGGGGTTCGTCGTGCCGCCCGGCAGGAGCAGGGCGTCGAAGTCGTCGACGGAGGCGTCGGCCACCACCTGGTCGACGCGATACTTGCCGGCCGGGTGCACGTCGGATTTCATCGCCTGGATCTCCCCGGCGGACAGCGAGAGCAGCGTGGTCTCGGCGCCGGCGCGTTCGACGGCACGTCGCGGCTCGACGAGTTCGGCCTCCTCCACACCGTTGGTGGCCAGGATGGCGACCCGTCGCGATGCCAGCGGGCCCGTGTCCGAAGAATTCATGGTTCACCGTCCTTTCGTCGTCCGCCACGGGTACCCGCGAGCGGAAGGCGAAACACCCGCGTGTGGGACCGGTCGATTCGGGATATTCCCCCGAATGCGACACGGGGCCCGTGGAGGGACGGATGATCTTGCGGCGGAGCGTGACCAGCACACCCGGTATCCGGAGAGTGCGGCGCGGACGTGGATTCGCCTACATCGGCGTCGACGGTGGCGCGGTGACGGCGACGGTCCGTGCACGCATCGACGCACTCGTGATCCCGCCCGCGTGGAAACAGGTATGGATCTGCCCCTACGACAACGGCCACATCCAGGCATACGGCACCGACATCGCGGGGCGCCGCCAGTACCTGTACCACGAGCAGTGGCGCGCCGAACGCGACGAGGAGAAACACGATCGCGTGCTGGCGATGGCGTCCAGGTTGCCGCAGTGGCGGCAGCAGGTGCAGGACGATCTCGTGCGTCGCGGAGCCGGACGTCGCCGCGCCGAGGCCGTGGCGCTGCGCCTGCTGGACCGGGCCGTGTTCCGCGTCGGCGGGGAGGAGTACGCGGAGGAGAACGGCACCCGGGGCGTCGCGACCCTGCTGCGCAGTCACGTCCGGATCAGCGGCGACGTTCTCACCTTCGACTATCCCGCGAAGGGCGGGATCCGGCGGGTCGTCGCCGTCGGCGACCCGGATCTCGCGACCGCGGTGCGGGCGCTGCGTCGTGTCCCGAGCGAGAGCGGCCGGCTGCTGACCTACCGCGAGGGAAAGACAGTGCGCGAACTGCACGCCGACGACATCAACGCACGGTTCAAGGAACTCGCCGGCGACGACTGCAGCGCCAAGGACCTGCGCACCTGGAACGCGACGGTGCTGGCCGCCGCCGCGTTCGCCGAGCAGGAGCCCCCGGACAGCGACCGCGCCCGGGCCCACGCCGAGGCGGAGGTGATGCGCCGGGTCGCGGAAGAACTCGGCAACACGCCGGCGGTGGCGCGCGGCTCGTACGTCGATCCGCGAGTCGTAGAGGCCTACGAACAGGGCCGCACTGTGCGGGCCGCGCTGCGGCGGGCCGCACGGTGCACACAGCGGCGGGCAGCACGCAGCAAGTCCGACGACGAGGCCCGCGAGATCGTCGAACGCGCGGTGATCCGGCTGCTCCGGCGATCGTGACGCCCGCGCTGTCGGTGCGCGGCGTTTGAACGTCAACCCCCGGCGGTAACCGGGGCAGGGGAGATCCGGGTCGGGGGAACGAGAGGAAGGACGCAGCGATGAAGGCCGTGACGTGGCAGGGCAAGCGCAAGGTCGAGGTCGACACGGTGCCGGACCCGCGGATCGAGGAGCCGACCGACGCCGTCATCCGCGTCACCACCACCAACATCTGCGGCTCGGATCTGCACCTGTACGAGGTGCTCGGGGCGTTCATGTCGCCTGGCGACATCCTCGGACACGAACCGATGGGCATCGTCGAGGAAGTCGGCAGCGAGGTGACGAACCTGAAGGCCGGTGACCGGGTGGTGATCCCGTTCCAGGTGTCGTGCGGTGGCTGCTTCATGTGCGGGCACGGCCTGTTCTCGCAGTGCGAGACCACCCAGGTACGCGAATACGGCAGTGGTGCAGCGCTGTTCGGATACTCCAAGCTGTACGGCAGCCTTCCCGGAGGGCAGGCGGAGTATCTGCGGGTCCCGCACGCGCAGTCCACGCACATCAAGGTCCCCGAGGGCCCGGACGATTCCCGGTTCGTGTACCTGTCCGACGTGCTGCCGACCGCCTGGCAGGCCGTCGAGTACGCCGACATTCCCGAGGGCGGCACGGTCACGGTCCTCGGCCTCGGACCGATCGGCGACATGGCCGCCCGGATCGCGCACCACCACGGTGCCCGCGTGATCGGTGTCGACCTCGTCCCGGAGCGGCTGGCCCGAGCCCAGGCGCGGGGAATCGAGACGATCGACCTGACCGGGACCGACGGAGAGCTCGGCGACCGGATCCGGGATCTCACGGACGGGCGCGGCACCGACTCGGTGATCGACGCGGTGGGCATGGAAGCGCACGGCAGCCCGGTCGCGAAGTTCGCCCAGACCGCCGCGGGGTTGTTGCCGTCGGCGGTCGCCGAACCGCTGATGCAGAAGGCCGGCGTCGACCGGCTCGCCGCGCTCTACAGCGCGATCGACGTGGTGCGGCGCGGCGGAACCATCTCCCTCAGCGGGGTGTACGGCGGCGCGACCGACCCGATGCCGATGCTGACCCTGTTCGACAAGCAGATCACGCTGCGCATGGGGCAGGCCAACGTGAATCGCTGGGTGCCGGAGATCCTGCCGTTGCTCACCGACGACGACCCGCTCGGCGTCGACACCTTCGCCACGCATCGGCTCCCGCTGTCCGAGGCGCCGCACGCGTACGACATCTTCCAGCGCAAGGTGGACGGTGCCGTGAAGATCCAGCTGGAGCCCTGATTCACCGATCCGCGGGCGTGACCGGTTCGGCGAGGACGGGGTCGTAGGCGGGGCCGGTCGCGTCGGTGTCGTGGGTGTGTGCGCGGGGGGAGACGCCCATTCCGAGCGCGTACGCCAGGTGACCGCCGAGGACGCCGCCGACACCGATCAACCCCAGGCCCGCGAGGCTCAGCGCCACCGCCGACGCCGAGGACTCGGGGGCGCACCGCCGCCGTCGGAAGGACGCGGCCGACAGCGCGATGCCCGCGGCGTTCGTCAGCGCGTGGATCAACCCGACCCGCCGCTGGACCGTGGTGCCGCGGGACCAGTCCGCCCATCCGGTGAACGCCGTCGGCGGGACCGCGACCAGTCCGATTCCGAGAAGTCGCCGGGCCGCGTCCGGCTTGCGGAAGACCAGATCGAAGACCGCAGCCGAGGACCACGCGCCGATCGGGACCGCCACCAGCGCGGGATGCAGCGGATGGCCCAGGAACTCACCGCGCAGCACGCCTCCGGCGGGGCCGTCGGCGACCGGCCTCACCAGGGCGCGGACCACCGTGGCGGGACGGTCGAGCCAGGACGCCGATTCGGTGCTCTCGAGCAGCCGGGCGAGCGGCGGGGAAGGGTGAGGAGCCTGTGTGGAAATGTTCGACGTTGCCATGTGCGACGCGTACCCCGGTGACCCTGCGGGAAAACGGCCGGCCCGCCACCGATCCCCGCGCCGAGTGCGAATCCGCCCACGTGTGGGCGGGCAGATTCCGAATCCGTGAGCATTCCGGTGAGGAGCAACTGCCGGTGGCGGAACCGTCACTCGACGATGATCTTGCCCTTCGCGCCGCGTTCGGCATCGAACATGCGATGGTTGAGGAAGGTGTAGGTACCGGGTTCGAGGAACTCCATCTCGACGAATCCGCCCTGCGCGACGGCCAGATCGAGCGCCTGGGCCCCGCCGCTGTCGGAGTCACCCGCGCGCAGCAGGTACGCGCCTTCCTTGTAGACGGTGTCGAACTGGCTTCCGACGACGTGGAAGGAGACGTTCTCGGCCGGTCCGGCGTCGAGCACCCAGATGCGGATCCGGTCGCCGACCTTCGCGCGCAGCGGCCGGTGCACGTACTGGTCCGCGAAACCGTTGAACACCACCAGGTCCGGTGTCGCCGCGGTGACCTTGTCCGCGTCGACCTCGCCGTCGCCGAGATACACCTCCGACTGCACCACGAGATACTCGGCGTCGACCGGGGCAAGGCTCGGCGGGTCGATCACGACCGCGCCGAACATGCCCGCGGCGATGTGCACGGCCATGGGGGCGGTTGCGCAGTGGTACAACCAGATCCCGGTGTGCTCGGCACGGAACCGGTAGACGAGTTGCTCGCCGGGTTCGATGGTGCGCATCGGCTCGTCCGGCCCGACCATCCCGGCGTGGAAATCGATGGAGTGTCCCATGGCCCCGTTGTTGACCAGGGTGATCTCGAAGACGTCGCCCAGCCGGCCTCGCAGCGTCGGGCCCATCGGCCGCCCGTTGTACGTCCACATGGTCTGGGTCGCACCGACCGCGTAGTCGCCGGGAACCTCGGTGACCTCGAAGGTGTAGCGGTGGGTCGTGCCGCCCGGTGCCGGCGCGAGCACCGGATCGCGGGCGACGAAGTCGTCGCCCGGGGCGACCGCGAGATCGACGGCCGGGGCACCGCCCGCGCCGTGATCGTGCACGCCTGCACCGCCGCCCGAGGCGCCGTCGGCCGTGATGTTCAGGACCATCCCCTGCTGCCGGTGCCCGACGATCGAGCACCACCCGTCGATGTCGGCGCCGACGACCCCGACCTCCACGGTCGCGGTCTGCCCCGAGCCGATCCGGCCGCTGTCGTGTCCGGAGGACAGGACCAGGTCGTGGACCTGGTCGTCGGAATTGGTGACGGTGAGGACCAGCCGGTCGCCGGCCGGCACCGAGATGCGGTCGGGGACGAACCGCATTCCGACCATCTCGACCTGCACTTCGGTGGTGTTGCCGGTCGGTGCCACTCCCGCCGACGCGTCCCCGGATCCGAGACCGGCTCCGCCGATCCCGGACGTGACGGCGGCGACGAGTGCGAGGCATGCGAGCGCCGCGGTGGCCTGCAACCCGCGGTGCTGCGGGGCGGGTGTGTACTCGGCCGGGGCCTTGCCCGACATCACGGCGCGGCGGCCCGCCATCGAGGCCTTGGCGCTGGTGATCATGATGGGCAGGAACATCACGAACGCGAGCATGACGATCGCGGACACGCCGACCCGCATCCAGCTCGCGAGTGGCAGCAGGAACAGCAGCAACCCGATGTTGACGACGACGAGCCGCCACACCCACCACCGGTTCATCTTGTCGACGCCGGCGCCGACGACGGCCGGTCCGCCACCCATCAGTGTGGGCAGCAGGTGACTCATCACCCCGAACAGCAGCTGTGCCGCGAAGCCCGCCAGGAACGGGACGGTCATCAGGGTGGCGCGGTCCGGGGTCATGGGACCGGTCGCGAGCACGATCGTCAGGCTCAGCAGCGACCCGAGCAGCCACAGCATCGACGCGGTGATCGAGGCGGCCGCGAACCCGATAGGAGGGTGCGACACGGCACCGCGCAGTAGCGGCCCGGCGACGACGACCCATCCGGCGAGATAGATCGCGCAGCCTGCCGCGGCGACGAGCGGATGCGCGGTCAGTGCGCCGACGAGGAGCACCGCGATACCGGCGAGCAGGACCATGAGCGCAACGGGTCGTCGCCGCGCCCCGGTGGCGTCCATGCCGATCAGGTTCGGGTACATCACCGTCAGCACCCCGGCGGCGGCCAGGCCGAGGAAGCCCAGCAGGTTCATGGCCTGGTGGGCGAGCAGGAACCCGGCCTGGGTGCTGTCGGTCTGTCCGTAGGCGAGTGCGGCACCGAATCCGGCTCCGACCGGCAGCAGTGCCGACGATGCGACGAGGAACCACACGCTCTGCGCGTGCAGGGCGGGTTCCTCACCGTCCAGTGCCCGGGACCGCTGGGCCTGCCGGATCAGCAGCAGAAGCGAGATGGCATGCCAGGCGAGCATCGCGCCCACGAGGACCGCACCGACGAGCGTGGCGGGGAACCACCCGGTGAGGACACCGGCGACGGTGACGACGATGCCCGCGTTGAGCAGGTAGATCTTCGCGAGCTGCGGTGGGCGGGCGCTTTCGGGGAGGTGATAGCCGAGGAAACGCTCGGCGAGGGTCTGCGACCACACCACGATCGAGTTGGTGACGGCGCCGAGGGTGAACAGGTGGACCAGCAGCCACCGCGATTCGGGCAGGAACGGGTGGGTCAGACCCGCGACGATCAGCAGCGCGAGCCAGATGCGTACCGGCTTGCCTGCGCGCTGGTGCCAACTCTTGGGTCGTTTCACCGGGGGAGTGGTGGTCACAGGCAGATGGTAGGACCGATCCGGGCCTTTTTACTACGACTTGTCGTAGAACTCACGGTCGCCCGACCGGGCGGATCGGTCAGATCCGCCGCATCACGGACACCACCTTACCCAGCACGACGGCCCGATCGCCGTCGAGAACCGGATACGCCGGATTGCGCGGTTCGAGCTGCACGTGCCCGTTCCGCCGCCGCAGCACCTTGACGGTGGCCTCGCCGTCGATCATCGCGGCGACGATCTCGCCCGAATGCGCCTCGTTCTGCTGCCGCACCACCACGACGTCGCCGTCGCAGATCGCCGCGTCGACCATCGAATCGCCGCGCACCCGCAACCCGAACACGGTGCCGGAACCGACCAGCTCCCGCGGCAGTGCCAGCACGTCGTCGGTGTGCTGCTCGGCGAGGATCGGCACGCCGGCCGCGATGTCGCCGACGACCGGCACCGGGACCGTCCGATCGGACCCGGCCGGCGCCGACGCGGCGAGGAACGGGCGCACGTCCAGCTGACGCGCCACCGCCGAACCCCGCCGCAGGAACCCCTTGTCCTCGAGGCTGCGCAGATGCTTGGACACCGACGACGTCGACCGCAGGCCCACCGCGTCCCCGATCTGCCGGGTGCTCGGCGCGCACCCGTTCGCCGCTGCCCAGTCCCGGATCACCGCCAGGATCTGCTGCTGCCGCAGCGGCAGGGTCGAGGCGTCGAGGCCACCGAACATGTCGAAATCGTCGTAATCGGTCACCCGGCGAATCGTAGTCGCGCGAACGAATCGACCCTCCGGGCCGTCACCCCACGTCGAAGGTGGCGGGATCGCCGCCGAGCCGGTTCCCGGTGTCGAGTGCCGAGATCGCGTCGAGCTCGGCCGCATCGAGGTCGAAGTCGAACACGTCCAGGTTCTGCCGGATCCGGTGCGGGGTCACCGACTTCGGGATCGCCACGTTGCCGATCTGCAGATGCCACCGGAGCACCACCTGCGCGGGCGAACGGTCGTGCTCGAGCGCGATCCGCGCGAGGGTGGGATCGTCGAGCAGGCCACGGCCCTGGCCGAGCGGCGACCACGCCTCGGTGACGATGCCCAGCTCGTCGTGCACCCGCCGCAATTCGGGCTGCGCGAAGTCCGGATGCACCTCGATCTGATTGATCACCGGCACCACGCCCGTGTCCGCGATGATCGTTCGCAGCTGCTCCGGCTGGAAATTGGACACACCGATCGACCGGGCACGACCGTCGGCCTTCAACTCGGTGAACGCCTGCCAGATCGTGCGGTAGTCCTCACGCATCGGCCGCGGCCAATGGATCAGGTACAGGTCCACATAGTCCAGCCCCAAGCGGTCGAGGGACGCGTCGAACTCGGTGAACACGCGGTCCCGGGTCCACGGACCGTCCGCACTGTTCCACAGCTTGGTGGTGACGAACAGTTCGTCGCGCGGTATCCCCGCCGCCGCGATCGCCCGGCCGGTACCGACCTCGTTCCCGTAGATCGCAGCCGTGTCGATACTGCGATATCCGACGGTCAGAGCGCTGGTGACAGCGGTGAAACACTCGTCGTCGGGCACCTGCCACACCCCGAACCCGATCTGCGGGATCGAGTTTCCGTCGTCGAGCGTCACATTCGGTACCGGGTTCGCAACAGTCATGCCCGGACCAACGACCGGACCCGGAATCTTGTTCCCCGGATGCCCGGTTCCGGTGACTGCCGGTTTCGTCGACTGCGCAGCTGGGTAACCGCCCGCATGGCGAATACAACGAATCGCGGTCGCTCCACGACGGGAAGCCGGTTCGCAGGATGGATCGGCTATGTGTGCGTCCTGGCGGGCGTCGCCGCGATAGCTCTGGTCCTGACAGCCGCCGGTGGCGGTTTCGAAGGCTGGACGGCTGTCGGAACGATCGTTGCCGTCGCCCTGATCGTCGTGGGGGCAGTGATGATCGTGCTCAACTTCCGAAGCCGCCGGCTCGGCGGATCCGGTGGCACATCCACCCACGAACCCGGAGTGCTGTAGTGGTGCGACCCGACATGTTGTGGCGGATGCCGGGTGTGTACCGGCCGCAAGAGGATTCGTGGTTGCTGGCGCAAGCCTACGGTTCCGCCGGCCCGCCGCCGGGTGCGAAGGTCCTCGACTTCTGTACGGGCACCGGAATCCTGGCGGTCACGGCGGCGCGAGCGGGCGCCGAATCGGTGACGGCACTGGACATCGCGCCCCGTGCGGTGTTCACCGCCCGGCTCAACGCGTGGTCGCGGCGCCTGCCTATCCGGGTGCATCGCGGGGGCCTCGGCATCGCGCACGAACTCGCGCCGTTCGACGTGATCGTCTCGAATCCGCCCTACGTGCCGGCGCCCGGTGGAGCCTTCGATCCGCGCTGGGATGCCGGCCCGGACGGGCGCTCCGTCGTCGACCCGTTGTGCCGGGAGATCCCGAAGCTGTTGCGACCCGGAGGATTCGCGCTCGTCGTGCACTCCGAGTACACCGGTGTGGACACCACCTTGGAGATGCTGCGTTCCGGGGGCGTGAAGGCCACCGTGGTCGCGCGCGAGCGCATCCCGTTCGGCCCCGTGATGCGGAGTCGTGCCGAATATCTGCAGCAGCTTCGAACAGTCTCTGCGGCAGACGCTTCCGTTGTCACCGTCGAGAGCGAAACCGAGATCGAGACCGAGGAAGTGGTGGTGATCCGTGCCGACCGACCGGAACACACAGGATGACACGCGGATAGACACGCGGATAGATGTCAGGACCGTCCGGCTCGTGCCGGGCGGCCCGATGCTCGTCGAGGGACCGGTGCGGATCGTGGGTGAGGACGGCACCGAGGTGACGTCCGATCGGTTCGTGGTCGCGGTGTGCCGATGCCATCGCAGCGGCATCTATCCGTTGTGCGACACCAGTCACCGCCGGAGCGCTCGCGCGCCCCGGCGGTGAGAGGAGTCAGTACCAGTGCCTGCGGCCGCCGATGGCCCGTCCGGTGGCGCCGAGCAATGCCAGAATGACGCCCACCACGAGGAGGATGATACCGAGCGTCCACAGGATCGAGATCCCGGTCAGGAATCCGACCACCAGAAGGATCAGGCCTAGGATGATCATGATCGTCTACCTTGCTGTCGGTGCCCGTGCTCGAATCGGCTCGGACGATGGGGGAGAATACCCCGATCCCGGCAATTCAAACCATGGAGTATCAACTCCTCGACGGGCGTCCGGCATCGCCCGACCGCATCGGATACCTGGCCCCCCATCGCAATACACAGGCGGCGCAATACACGGGCAGCCCAATTCACAAGCATGGCGCAACCGGGCGAACGGTGGCATGGTCGAAGCATGCCTACTTCGGAGAATCCCGGGGCGAGTGTCCCCGGTGAATACAGCGTCGACGACGAAGATCAGTTGCAGCCCGAGGACACCCTCGTCGATCGAGGTGTCGACGACGTTCTGGACGAAGGGATCTCACCGCCCGAGCACCCCGTCGGCCTCGAACCGCACGACGACCTCGAATCCCGCCTGGCGGAAGAAGAACCCGAGACGGGATCGGGCGCTGCCGACACCGGCCGCGCGGGCCGGCTCGTCGCACCGGACCAGGGGACGGGGGAGGACACCGAATCCGAACTCGTCGCCGAGGACGTCGGAATCGACGGTGGGGGAGCCGGAGCCGAGGAAGCGGCCGTGCACGTCGTCGATGAGGACGACATCGAGAAGGGCTGAACGGAGAGGCGCTGAACGGGTAAGGGGCTGAACGGGTCTCAGGTGGCCTCGACCGGTTCGAGCAGCGACGACTCGTCGCGGGACCACCGTTCGAGCAGGTGGCTGCCGAGCCGGCCCTCGAGGAATTCGATGGCTTCCGCCCCGAACACCACATCGCCGGCCGCGTCCGGATCGCGGTCGAGCAGGTCCCCGACGACGTCGTGCCTCAACACCAGTTCGTGCACCGCATCCGCCTCGACGTGCTCGGTGTAGAACCGGACGCATTCCGGGGCGGCATCGAGGCGTTCGAGTGCCTGCACCATCCGGCGCGCACTCGGACCGGTCGTCATCTCGGCGGCCGCGAACTGGCCGACGAGCATGCCGATGCGGGAGCGATGCAAGGCGCACATCGACATGAAGTTCACCGGTGCCAGGGTGAGCGCCGGCACGCGGTCGAGATATCCCAGATAGGTGGCGTCCAATCCGGCCGCGACCATCAGATCGGCGAACAACTGCGCGTGCACCCGGTCGTGGTGCCCGGCGCCGTACTCGTCGAATTCGACGGCCACCAGCGTCGCCTTGGCCCGGCCGGTGAGGCGCGGAATGGCCCAGGCCTGCGGATCGGCTTCCTTGAGCTGGTAGATGGACCGGTGCACGAAGTACTCCCGCAACTGCGGCCACGTGCCCTGCTCGGCCAGGTGGTGGGACACGCTCCAGGCGTCGCGGGGCTCGCGGCACACCGCGTCGAAGGTCGCATCGACATCTGTACCTCCCGGGACATCCGCGCGCAGCCGGTCCAGGAACGACCGTTCGAGCGCGGCACGCACGCCGAGCGGACCCGGCGCCCATTCCCAACCCGGATCGACCTCGGGGAACCCCCGGTAGTGCAGTTCGTAGAGCACCGTCAGCGCCAATTGCACGTCGTCGCCGTAGGGGTCCACGTGGGCGGGAGGGCGAGGCCACGGCGACTCGTCCGGTGTGCCGGTGAGCCGGGTGACGACCGCATCGGAAATCGGCCCGCGCGGCCGCGGCAGCGGGGCGGCAGCTGGAGAACGCATGGTCCGCGGATACCCGGACCGGGGCAGAAGGAAACCGGCGGGTGTGAACCGGGCACCGGCGGGTATCCGCCGGTCATGAGCAGCGATGACCAGGGACACGTACATCCCCCGCACACGATCGACTACCCCGGCGAAACCGCGGACATGGCCGACGAGCCCAGAGACGAGATGCGCGGGTACCGCGGTCGCGGACTGCTCGAAGGGCGCAAGGCACTGATCACCGGCGGGGACTCCGGGATCGGCCGTGCGGTCGCGGTCGCGTTCGCCAAGGAGGGCGCGGACGTCGCCATCGCGTACCTCGAGGAGGACCGGGACGCCGAGCACACCGCGGATCTGGTGCGGCGGGAAGGCTGTGAATGCCACCTGTTCCGGGGCGATCTCGCCGATCCGGCGCACTGCCGGGAGGTGGTGGCCGAGGCGGCCGCTCGCCTCGGTGGCCTGCAGATCCTGGTGAACAACGTGGCCTACCAGGAGCCGGTCGACGACTTCGCCGATCTCGACGAAGCACAGTGGCGCCGCACGTTCGCGGTGAACATCGACAGCTTCTATCACGTCACGAGGGCCGCGCTCGACCACCTGCCGTCCGGGTCGTCGATCATCAACACCTCCTCGATCAACGGGCTGCGCGGCAACAAGACGCTCATCGACTACTCGGCCACCAAGGGGGCTGTGCTGGCGCTGACCTATTCGCTCGCACAGGCGTTGCAGGACAGGGGAATCCGGGTCAACTGCGTCGCACCGGGGCCGGTGTGGACTCCGCTGATCCCCGCCACCATGGACGAGGAGAAGGTCGCGGACTTCGGCAAGCAGGCGCCGTACGGGCATGCGGCGCAACCCGACGAGATCGCACCGTCCTACGTGTTCTTCGCATCGAACACGATGTCGTCGTACTACAGCGGTGAGGTGCTGGCGCCGATCGGGGGCGAAACGCTACCCGGCTGACCGCGGTGCGGTCGATCGATACCGGCCGCGGTGCGGTCGATCGATACCGGCCGCGGTGCGGTCGATCGCTACTCGTTCCGGTGCTCTTCGCTCTGCTTCGGGTCGGGATGCCGCCTGGCGCGACGACGGAAGCGCCACGGGTAGAGGATCCAGATCGCGATGAACAGCGCGGCGGTGCACACGCCGGCGACGGTCGCCGCGGTCGAGTCGATCACGAGCCCGACCACGAGCATGGCGACCCCGGTCATCGACACCCCGAGCAGGAGCAACCCGGCGAGCGCGAACCTGTGCGCGGTGAGCACCAGCCGGTCCAGTTGCCTACGCCGGAAGAGGAGCCGATGCATGCTGACCGGCGCGACGAGGAGGATGGTCGCCGCGATCGAGGCGAGGACGGTGATCAGATAGATGCCCTTCTCGTTCCTCGACAGGGCGCTGAATGCGTTCTGGAACGGCAGGGTCAGGAGGAAGCCGGTGAGCAGTTGCACGCCGGTCTGGACGACACGCAGTTCCTGCAGCAGGCTGGACCAATTCCGGTCGAGTTGCTGGGCCTCGCTCTCGTAGCGGCGCGAGTACGTGGCCTCGGGTGGCTCGTCCTCCTCCTCGAACGGGTTGGAACGCATCATCAGTCAAATCTGCCATGCTGCCCGGCTCAGCAGGGGCGATGTGCGCGTTTCACAACCTTGTGACGCGGATCACCGTGGGGTACCGTCGGCAGCACCGGACCAGTATTCGTCCTTGCGGAAGGAGTGTCGGAATGAAACTCAACCTCTTCGTCGCCTGGGCGGGATACACCCTCGGGCTGCTTGCGATCGCTTGCCTCGCCCTGTTCCTGCTTGCGGCGGGATACGGCCACACCGGACCGGCGATCGTCGCCGGGATCGCCACCCTCGTCGTTGCCGGAATCGCGATGGCGATGATCGGAGGCACGATCCACCACGACCACAAGGTGCACCAGGTCACGCCCAAGTTGTTCTGACCCGGTGGGGTTCCCGACCCCGGAGCCGACCCGATCGCCCTGGCGTAGTCCTCAGGACTGCGCCAGGCGCTTTTTTTCGAGTTCGACGTCGAATTGTGCTGCGGGCCAGTCCAGATCGAGGCGTTCGAGCGCGTCGATCAGGAGTTCGCCGACCGCGATGCGGCTGAACCACTTACGGTTGGACGGGATGACGTACCACGGCGCGTAATCGGTGTTGGTCTTGTCGAGCATCGCCTGGTACGCCTCCTGGTATTCGGGCCACAAGGCGCGTTCGGTGACGTCCGACGGGTTGTACTTCCAGTGCTTGTCCGGGCGCTCGAGGCGTTCGGCCAGGCGCTTCTTCTGTTCGTCGAGCGAGACGAACATGGCGACCTTCACGATCGTGGTCCCGTTGTCGACGATCTCCCGTTCGAACTGGTTGATCTCGTCGTATCGGGTGCTCCAGACCTTCTCCGGGACGAGATTGTGCACGCGTACGACGAGCACGTCCTCGTAGTGCGAGCGGTCGAACACGCCGATCTGCCCGGCGCGGGGCAGTGCCTTGTTGATCCGCCACAGATAGTGGTGCTGCTTCTCCTCGGGCGTGGGGACCCCGAACGAGGCGTGGTCGACCCCCTGCGGGTCTACGTGCCCGATGACGTGGCGCACCATTCCGCCCTTGCCGGCGGTGTCCATGCCCTGCAGCACCAGCAGTACAGATCGCCGGTCGCCCGAGCGGCCGTTCGCGAACAGCTTCTCCTGCAGGTCCGACAGGTACGCGCCGCGTTCTTCGAGAAGGCGTGTGCCGAGTTCCTTGTCGCCCTCGAACCCCGGGGTGGCGTCTGCGTCGATGTCGGCGACGCGGGTGTGCGGTCCGGCCCGCAGTGCCTCGGTGGCAGGAATCGTCCACGGGCTGTTCTCGGTGTCCTTCGACATGGCACGAAGCGTGCCACACGCCGGTCGTCGTCAGGGGTGTTCGGGGCGGGTGTCGCCGGAGGTGTCTCCGTCCGGCAGATCGAGTTCGTCGGGTCCGGCCGGATAGGGCGGCGGCGAAATTCCGTCGATCATGTGGCTACCCCACAGATCGATGTCGGTCACGCGGGCGGTCGCGGTGGCGTCCTGGTCCGGTTCGAGAAGTGTCAGCGTGAGCTCGGTGCCGGTGGGCGGCGGAGCATCCGGAGCGAACGCGGACGCCAGGTCGCGCAGCCGGCCACGCCAGCGGTGCCGGCCACTGATCGGATCGAACCAGTCGGCGAGTTCGACGTCGACGACGACCTGCCTGCCTGCGACGGCGACCTCCGCGCGGCCTCGGTATCCCTCGGACATACCCCGATTTTACACGTAACCCAAAGTTACGTGAAACGGGTCACTCCGCGACTTCTTCGCTTTCCTCCCGGTCGTCGCGCCGGAGCGGATGCGGCTGCGACTTGAACTTGACGGGCGAGCCGGCCGCCGATGCGATGCCGGACAAGCCGCCCCACGTCATCATCGTCAGGTAGTCGATGAGATCTTCCGCGGTCATCGACTTGTTCGAGATCCACCAGTGCGTCGCGAGCTGGATTCCGCCGACGATGCCGTAGGCCCACGGCACCGATCCTCCCGAATCCATCTCCAGCAACCGCAGGCGCTCACCGAGGACGGTCGCCACCAGCTCGGCGATCATCCGCTCGGAATCGGCCACCACATCGCGGCTCGCCGACGAGCTGTTGCTCATCACGTACAGGTAGACCTCCGGGTCGGAGGCCACGGTCTCGACATACGCGGCGATCGCGACCCGGGTCAGTTCGTACTCGTCGAGATCCTCGCCGACGGCCGCGTAGATCCTCGGCGCCAGGATCCGCTCGACGTACCGCATCATCGTCGCGGTCGTCAGATCGTTCTTGTCCGTGAAGTAGCGGTACAGAACCGTCTTGGAGACGCCGATCTCCGCGGCGATCTCGTCCATCCCGATGTCGTGGCCTCGTACCCGGATCGCGGCGATCGTGCCGTCGACGAGCTCCTCGCGCCGCGCGATCTTGTGCTCGTGCCAGCGGCGTTTGCGTCCGTCCTGCTTGGCGGGCGCCGGTTGCGGCGCTGCGGAATCGAGGGGCGTTGTCGGCGAGGGCGCGCTTTTGCTGGGCACTGGGTTGGCACATCCGTTCGGTTTCGATCGTCGGCTCAGTCTACGGCGAGCCGCTTCGTGTCGCGGCACGTCCCGCGGGTGTCCGTCCGGTTTCGGCACAATGGCGAAGGTGCAACTTCTGACCAACGACGATGCCGCCAAGCGCGCTGATCTCCGCCGGATGAAGGCGGTGGCCACCGGATTCCTGGTCTTCGCCACGGTGGTGTATCTGTTCTGCCGCTGGCAGGAAACCCGGGGTGCCGGCGAGTGGGTCGGTTACGTGCGAGCTGCCTCGGAGGCGGGCATGGTCGGTGCCCTCGCCGACTGGTTCGCCGTGACAGCCCTGTTCCGGCATCCCCTCGGTGTCCCGGTGCCCCACACCGCGATCATCAAGAAGAAGAAGGACCAGCTCGGGGCCAGCCTGAGTTCGTTCGTGGGAACCAACTTCCTGGCTCCGGACGTCGTGTCGGCGAAGATCGAGTCCGCGCAGATCCCGCTGCGGCTCGGTGGCTGGATGGCCCAGTCCGCGAACGCGCAGCGGGTCGCGCAGGAGACGTCGACGGTGCTGCGCGGCATCGTGACGGTGCTGCGCGAAGAGGACATCCAGCAGGTCATCGACCACACGATCGTCAAGCGCATCGCCGAGCCCGAGTGGGGGCCGCCGATCGGCCGGGTGCTGACCGAGCTCATCGCCGAGGAGCGCCACCTGCCGCTGATCGACATGCTCGCCGAGCGGGCCCACCAGTGGGCGCTGGGCAGCCAGGAGACGATCGACCGGATCATCTCGCGGGACTCGCCGTCGTGGTCGCCGAAGTTCGTCGACATGCTGCTCGGCGAGAAGATCCACCGCGAACTGGTCGAATTCACCTGGAAGGTGCGGTCCAACCCGACCCACGAGGTCCGGCTCGCCGCGAACAAGTTCCTCGCCGACTACGCCCGCGACCTGCAGACCGATCCGGCCACGATCGCCAAGGCCGAACGCGTCAAGGCGGAGATCATGGGGCGGGACGAGGTGACCCAGCTCGCGGCCGCCACGTGGCGGACCGCCAAGCGCATGATCCTCGAATCCGTCGACGATCCGAACAGCACCCTGCGCACGAAGGTCGCCGAGAACGTCATGCACCTCGGGGTGCGGCTGCGCGACGACGACGAACTGCGCGGCAAGGTCGACGGCTGGCTGCTCGACGGTGCCCGCTACATCGCCGCGAACTACGCCGACGAGATCACCGCGGTGATCCGGGAGACCGTCGAGCGCTGGGACGCAGACGAGGCGAGCCGCAAGATCGAGCTGGCCGTCGGGCGGGATCTGCAGTTCATCCGCATCAACGGCACGGTCGTCGGATCGCTCGCGGGTCTGGCCATCTACACCGTGTCCCAGCTGCTGTTCTCGTGAGGTCGCTCACTTGCTAGCAGAGTGCTTGCTGTAGCTAGCACCCGCTCGTATGCTGGGGTCATGCCCACGAACGAAGGGGACACCGCGCCGGTCGAGAGGCCGGACGGTGAGGGATCCGGAACCGGCGGACCGAGCGATCTCGCATCGCGAGTCGTGAACTCCGCAGCGCAGGACATCGGCGGGTTCATCCGCGCCCAGCGCGAGGCGGCGCAGGTGTCGTTGCGGCAGTTGTCGCAGCTCGCCGGCGTCAGCAATCCCTATCTCAGCCAGATCGAACGTGGGCTCCGCAAGCCCTCCGCGGAGGTGCTCGGGCAGATCGCGAAGGGCCTCCGGTTGTCCGCGGAGGTTCTCTACGTGCGGGCCGGGATTCTCGAGCAGCGCCCGCAGAGCGCGGTACGTGACGCGCTGCTTGCCGATACCGCTCTCACCGAGCGGCAGAAGCAGGTCCTGCTCGACATCTACGACTCGTTCTGTCGCGAGAACGAGTCCGCCCCGCCCGGGCCGGCGCCGGACATCGAGTCCGGGACCGCCGACCGGAACGAGACCGACCCCGATGAACAGGAGAAATGACATGACCGATCCCAATGTCTCCATTCGCAATTCCCTCTACGCCGCCGTCGGCGCGGGCGACGCCGTCGTCCAGGCCGTCGCAGACGTCGTCGCTCAGGTGCGTGAGCGCGCCGAAACCAACCGCGCCGACGTCAACGAGCGCGTCGACACCGCCCGCGAGAAGCTTCTCGCCCTGCCCGGCGACCTGACCGAGACCGTCGAATCGCTGCGCGAGCGTCTCGCCGGCCTGCCGTCCGAGCTGCCCGAGGAGCTCGCGGAACTGCGCGAGAAGTTCACCCCCGAGGAGCTGCGCAAGGTCGCCGAGGCGTACCTGAAGGTCGCGTCCGACCTGTACACCTCGCTCGCCGAACGTGGTGAGGAGACTGTCGAGCGCCTTCGCAAGCAGCCCGCGGTCGAAGAGGGCCTCGAGCGCGCCGAGGCTGCGTTCGGTGACGCCGTCGACCTGACCGAGGACGCCCTCGGCACCGTTGCCCGTCAGACCCGCGCCGTCGGGGAGCGGGCCGCGAAGCTCGCCGGCCTCGCTGCCGGCCGCATCTCCGAGACCGCTTCGGAGGTCGGCGACGCCATCGCCGACGCCGGTGACGAGGCCGCGCTGCGGGTCCTCGAGCTCGCGGACCAGGCCGAAGAGGTTGCCGACGAGGCTGCCGACCGCGTCGAGGTCGCCGCTCTGGAGGTGGACGAGGCGGCCAAGTCCGTGACGGAGAAGGCTGCTCCGGCGAAGCCTGCCGCCAAGGCCGCCCCGGCCAAGGCCACCGCGGCCAAGGCGCCCGCCAAGTCCGCGGCGAAGGCCCCGGCCAAGAAGGCGGCCCCGCGCAAGACCACCGGCGCCTGATCAGGGCTCCCTTCCGGTAGACCATCGGAGTATCGGCTCCCGTGCCACGGTGCACGGGAGCCGATGCTCGTAGGATGGAGGAGTGCCGAATGTCGATTCTCTCGCCGGTTTGATCCTCTTCGCCCTGCAGATCCTCGCGATCGCAGGTGCGGTGTTCGCGCTCGTCCACGCGGTGCGTCAGCCGGCGGAAGCATTCCCCGCCGTCGACAAGCTCACCAAGCCGGTGTGGGTCGGGATCCTCGCCGTGGCGCTGGTCGTGCTGTTCCTGTTCGGGGCCATCGGGATGCTGGGCATCGTCGGGGTCGTCGCGGTGTGTGTGTACCTGGTGGACGTACGGCCGCGCGTGGAAGAGGTGCAGCGCCCGCGCTGGTGACCCCTGCCGTCCTTGACACCGGACGGCCAGATAGTGACACTCGGAGTTACGGCTAAATTTTCCGAGACGAGGTGATCGCCGTGACGCTCACCCGACCCTTCCGCACCGGTGACCGGCAGGACACCGCCGCGCGGCTGCTCGAATCCGCTTCACGCTCGTCCTTCGATCCCGGGATCGAGATCGACTGGGATGCTCCGATCCCGCCGGACAAGTACGGCATGAGTCCCGAATGGTCCAGTCTCTACGGCACCGAGCTGTGGGACCGCATGACCGAGGACCAGCGCATCACCCTGACCCGGCACGAAGCCGCCAGCATCGCAGGCACCGGCATCTGGTTCGAGATGATCCTCATGCAGATGCTCGTGCGGGATCTCTACCGACACGACCCCGCCACGCCCTACGTGCAGTTCGGCCTCACCGAGATCGCCGACGAATGCCGGCACTCGACGATGTTCGCCCGATCCGCGCAGCACTTCGGCGTCCCCTCGTACCGGCCGCCGCGCTGGGTCCGCGAATCCGGACGCGCGTTCAAGGCCGTGGCCGGGGGCGCACTCGCCTTCGGCGGGGCACTGTTCGCCGAGGAGATCCTCGACGCGATGCAGCGCGACTTCATGCGCGACGAGCGCGTCCAGCCCATCACGCGGACCGTGAGCCGGATCCACGTGATCGAGGAATCCCGGCACATCCGCTACGCCCGTGAGGAGACGGCCCGCCGCATGCGCGACGCGTCCCGCGCCGAACGGGCCTGGATCAGGATGCACCTCGGAGTCTCTGCGTACTTCATCGTCACGAACCTGGTGAACCCGCGCGTCTACGCGGCGGCGGGCCTGGACGTCGACGAGGCCAGGGCCGCTGCCCGGGGCAATGCCCACTACCACGACCGGATCCGCAACGCCTCGCGCCGCACCGTCGAATTCCTCGACGGGGTGGGGCTGATCGGCGGCCCCTCGACCGCGCTGCTGCGCCGCGCACACATCCTCTGACCCTCTGACCGACCCAGCAGTACCGAGTACCGCCACACCAGATCGGAGAAGAACACAGGTGAAGAAGCCCTCACGCCGGACCGCGCTCGCGGTCGCCGGACTCGTCACCACCGGTGCCGCACTGGGAGCCGTGGCGGCCCGTCGCAGGAGCACGGCAGCCCGGAGCGTCGTGACGGTCGGGGATCCCAGCGAAGCCCTGCTGGCGGAACCGCAGGTCCTGCACGAGGAGGTCGAGGTCGTCACGGACGACGGTGCGCGCCTGCACGTCCGCGCCTACGGCGATCCCGACGCCGACGTCCTCGTGCTGAGCCACGGCTGGACCTGCTCCACCGAATTCTGGACACCGCAGATCAACGCGTTCGCCGAGCAGTACCGTGTCGTCGTCTACGACCAGCGGGGACACGGGCGCAGCGACGTCGGCAGCCGCGTCTTCGGGCCCGACGTGCTCGCGGACGACCTCGCCGCGGTGCTCGCCGCGACCGTCCCGGCCGGCCGCACGGCGGTGCTCGCCGGCCACAGCATGGGCGGTATCAGCATCATGGCGTGGGCGGAACGGCATCCCGGGCAGGTCCGCGACCGGGTCTCGGGCGTCCTGCTCGCGAGCACCGGCATGGACAACCTGGTCGCGGCGTCGACGATCGTGCCGCTTCCGCAGCGTGCACCCCGTGTCCCGGTGCCCGTCGCACGCCGGTTGATGGGCGCCACCGTGCCGCTCGTCGCGTCTCCGGTCACGACCCGCGCGCTCAAGTACGTCGCTCTGTCACCGAACGCGACACCCGCCGCGGTCGCTTTCTGCGAGAAGATCGTGCTCGGCTGTCCGCCCCGCACCCGCGGCGGCTGGGGTGTCGCGCTCAGCGCCCTCGACGTCCACGAGGGTCTGGCGAACCTCACCGTCCCGACGACCGTCCTCGTGGGCACCGCCGACCGGCTCACTCCGCCGAGCCACGCGCATCGCCTCGCCGCTGAACTCGACGAAGCCGGCAACCTCGAGCATCTCGTCGTCGTCGACGGCATCGGGCACATGAGCTCGGTCGAGGCGATCGACGTGTTCAACTCCGAACTGCAGCATCTGTTCGAACGCGCCGCTCAGCTCGTCCGCGGCTGAACCTCCGGCCCATCCGACGGGGCTGCGGGTCCGAACCCTCGGTGACACACCGGAGGATCGCCATGGCCACACCGCCGAGCACCCGACCACCGAGCACCGGCTCGCCGGGGATGCTCTCGCGGGCGGCGACCGGCGTCGTCGCGGTCCTCGTCGTCCTCGGGGTCGGTGAGCTGCTGGCCGCAGTGACCGATCCGGATGCGTCGCCGTTCTTCGCGGTCGGCGGCACGACCGTCGATCGGGCACCCGCCTGGGCCCGCGAATTCGCGATCGGCACGTTCGGCACCGCCGACAAGCCGGCGCTGTTCGTCGGCATGTCGGTGCTGCTCGCGGTGTGTGCGGTCGTCGCCGGGCTGATCGAACGGCCCCGGCGCCCCTACGGCGGAGCGCTGCTCGCGGCGCTCGGGGCGGTCGGGGTGTACGCGGCGCTGCACCGGCCCGAGGCGACCGCGACCGCTGCGGTCCCGACGGTGATCGCCGTCGTCGTGGGAATGCTGTTCCTGCAGTTCGCGATCCGGGCGCTGTGGACGCCGCGGGGAGAGGATCCGGCGTCGCCGAACCTGGACCGCCGGCGCTTCCTGGTGGTCCTGGGCGCGGGCGTTGCGGTCGCGGTCGCGGCCGGTGCCGTCGGCCGGTATCTCGCGGATCGGCTGGCGGTGGTGCTCGAGGACCGCGACCGGTTCCGGGTGCCCCTCGCCGCGGACGCGGCACCGGCGATTCCGCCCGGCGCCGACCTGACGACCGGACCGCGCGCGGTGCCCGGCGCCACCTCCTTCGTCACGACGAACCGCGACTTCTACCGGATCGACACCGCGCTGCAGGTGCCGCGCCTCACCACCGCGGACTGGCGGCTGCGCATCCACGGCATGGTGGATCGGGAGACGACGCTCACCTGGGACGATCTCGCCGGATTCGAGACCGTCGAGCGAGTGGTGACGCTGACGTGCGTGTCCAACGAGGTCGGCGGCGACCTCGCCGGCAACGCCCGCTGGACCGGTTACCGCATCGCGGACATCCTCGACCGTGTCGGAGTCCACCCCGATGCCGACATGCTGCTGTCCACCAGCGTCGACGGGTTCACCGTCGGAACACCGGTCGAGGTGCTGCGCGACGGTCGGGACGCGCTCCTCGCCGTCGCGATGAACGGCGATCCGCTCCCTCTCCAGCACGGCTATCCGGCGCGGCAGGTGGTGCCCGGGCTCTACGGCTACGTCTCGGCGACGAAGTGGGTCGTCGACTGGGAGCTGACCCGGTTCGACCGCGCGGAAGCCTACTGGACGCGGCGCGGCTGGGCCGCGAAGGGACCGATCCGCACCGCCTCACGGATCGACGTGCCGGCTCGATCCGCGCGGCTCACGGCCGGGCCCGTCGTCGTGGCCGGCACCGCGTGGGCGCAGCATCGCGGGATCGGCCGGATCCAGATCCGCGTGGACGGCGGTCCCTGGCAGGAGGCGGAACCGGCCCCCGAGTATTCGGTGGACACCTGGCGTCAGTGGCGGTGGGTGTGGGACGCGAGCCCCGGCGAGCACACGCTCGAGGTCCGGGCCGTCGACGGCACCGGGGCAGTGCAGGACGAAGAGCGGCGTCCGCCGGTCCCGGACGGGGCAACCGGCCTGCACAGCCGGACCGTCACGGTTGTCGCGTGACGGCGGTCCCGGTCGGGCGAAGACCGATCGGTTGAAGACCGATCAGTTGAAAACCACGGTCTTGCGGCCGTGCACCAGCACCCGGTCCTCGAGATGCCAGCGCAGACCACGGGCCAGCACGAGCTTCTCGACGTCACGGCCCTGACGCACCATGTCGCTGACCGTGTCGCCGTGTCCGACGCGGATCACGTCCTGCTCGATGATCGGGCCCGCGTCGAGTTCGGCGGTCACGTAGTGGCAGGTCGCGCCGATCAGCTTCACGCCGCGGGTGAACGCCTGGTGGTAGGGGCGGGCACCGATGAACGACGGTAGGAAGCTGTGGTGGATGTTGATGGCCCGCCCGGCCCAGTGCTCGCACAGCGAGGAGGGGAGCACCTGCATGAACCGGGCCAGCACCACCGCGTGCGGGTCGTGCACGTCGACGAGTTTGCGCACCTGCTCGAACGCCGGTCCACGCTCGGCCGGGTCCTTGGGGAACGACACGTAGTGGTAGTCGATGCCGTGCCGCTTCGCGACCGTCTCGAGTTCGGGGTGGTTCCCGACGACCGCGCAGATCTCGGCCTTGAGCTCGCCGGCCGCCACGCGTCCCAGGATGTCGTGCAGGCAGTGCGCTTCCTTGCTCACCAACAGCACGACGCGCTTGGTCTCGCCGGTGTCCGACAGCGTCCACTCGGTTTCCGGACCGATCTGCTCGGCGACGACCGCGAACTTCTCCCGCAGTTCGTCGATCCCGAACGGGATGGACGAGGCGCGCACCGCCTGCCGCGTGAAGAACCAGCCGCTGTCCTGGTCGGCGTGGTAGGCCGCTTCGACGATGGAACCGCCCACCTCGGCGAGGAAGGTGGCGATGCGGGCCACGATGCCGGTGGTGTCCGGGCAGCCGAGGGTCAGAACGTAACGGCGGTCGTCCGTCGAAGCAGCGGTCATGCCGCCGATTGTCTCAGGTGCGTTCGGTGTGCCGGTCCGCCGGTCAGACGGTCGCCGGGGGACGTCGCACGGTCGCGGTGCCGACCAGGGTGGTCGCGTCGATCGTGTGCAGGCCGCGCTCGGTGATCTCGGTCAGCAGATCCCGCCGCAGCGCCTCCACGGCGGGTTCGTCGAGTCCGTCGAGAACGCTGTGCAATCCGGTGCCCACCACGAGGTTCCAGCACAGGTCGTCGGCGGCGGGCAACAGATTCGGCATCACGTCCACCTGGACGGAGTGACATCCCGCGGCGGCGAGCCACGCCTCGAGTGTCTCCGGGGTGTCGATGCGGTGCAACGGCGTGCGATCGCGGAGCGACAAGCGGTCGGTCATCTCGGGGGAGTAGCGGGCGGCGACGTCGAACACCACGGCGGTGAACTCGGTCATCGCGCCGGCCCGCCACACCGTCACCCCGACCCGGCCGCCGTGCCGGACCAGGCCGACCAGCCGCGCGAAACTCGCGTCCATGTGGGGAAGGAAGAACACCCCGTAGGAGACGGCGAGCGCGTCGTATCCGGCCTCCGGAACCGACGACGGCGGCTCCCACGTGGTGGCGTCGGCGCACACGAAGTCGATGTTCTGCAGGGCGCGGTCCTCGGCGGTCAACCGGCCCAGTTCGAGCAGGTCGGCGGCGACGTCGACGGCGTGGACCCGTCCGGTCGGGCCGACCGCCGCGGCCGCCGGCAACGCGGACGCACCGGCACCACAGCACGCGTCGAGGACGGTGTCGCCGGGGTGAAGGCGGAGAGCGAACACGAGCGACTGCCCGGCCGGGCCCCACACGGTCGCGGTCAGGCGGTCGAACCGGTCGCTCGCGTCGTCGAACGTGCGGGCCACCTGATCGATCGGATCGGCCATGCCCGAAACGCTAGCCGATCTCGTAGAACGGTGGGGCGTACCGGAACACACCGCGCACACCGGGTCGGTGGGCGGTCAGCGCGCGGGCCTGGAAGTGCGGCGCCCACTCCGCCACGTCCGGGGCGATGCCCAGGTCCGCGGCCGGCACGAACCCGAACCGCGGGTAGTAGTCGAGGTGGCCGAGCAGCACCACGACCGATTCGTCCAGGGCATCGGCGGCCCCGAGCACCGCGTGCATCAGGGCCGCGCCGACGCCCGTGCGCTGCAGGTCCGGTCGCACGCCGAGCGGCCCGAGACCGAGGGCGGGAGCGGACTCGATCGTGCCGCGTGTCGCGACCACGTGGCCGGCGACGGTGCCGTCGCGGTCCTCGGCGACCAGGGACAGCGCCGGAATCCACGCGCTGCTCGCCCGCAGCGCCGCAACGAGGCCCGCCTCGACCGGCTCGGACCCGGGCGGGGTGAGCGGCGCGAATGCCGAGCGATGCACCTCGGCGATCGCGTCGACGTCGGCGGGAAGTTCGCGGCGGATCAGCACGCCGACCATCGTCCCGTATTCCGCGGGGCAGGGCGGCAGGAGAGGTGTGGGAGGCTGGCGGCATGCCGGACACCGCACACACCCGCGCCCAGGTCGCCGCAATGATCGATCACACCCTGCTCAAGCCGGAGGCGTCCGCCGCCGACGTGCGCGCGCTCGTCGACGAGGCCGTCGAACTCGGGGTGTACGCGGTGTGCGTGTCCCCGTCGATGCTGCCGCTGCGCGCCGAGGGCGTCACCGTCGCGACCGTCGCGGGATTCCCCTCGGGCAAGCATCATTCGCTGGTCAAGGGCGCCGAGGCGCGGCTGGCCGTCGAACAGGGTGCGCGGGAGGTCGACATGGTCATCGACGTGGGCGCGGCGGTCGCGGGGGACTGGAACGCGGTGCTCGCCGACATCCTCACCGTCCGCGAGGCGATCGGTTTCGACCCCGTCCTCAAGGTCATCATCGAATCCGCGGTGCTGTCCGACGATGCGATCGTCGAAGCGTGCCGCGCCGCCGAACGCGCCGGTGCGAACTTCGTGAAGACGTCGACCGGGTTCCATCCGGCGGGCGGGGCGTCGGCGCACGCGGTGCGGTTGATGGCCGAGACGGTCGGTGGCCGGCTCGGCGTCAAGGCCAGCGGCGGCATCCGCACGGCCGAGGCGGCGCTGGAGATGATCGACGCCGGCGCCACCCGGCTCGGCCTGTCGTCGTCCCGGGCCGTGCTCGACGGACTGCCGGACTGAGCGTGCGGTTCCCTCAGATCAGGCCGCAGCTCTCCTGCTGCTGACCTTCCTGCGGGGCCGGCATCGTGAAGCGGCCGCCCTCGAGGGTGAGGTTCACACCGTTGTCGTCGACTGCGACCGCGGTGGCCTGCATGCCGAGCGGATACTGCTGCAGACCGGTCGCGAGGATCTGCACGACACCGTCGACGAGCGCGGTCGGCAGACCGAAACCCAGCACGGACGCGTCGACGGTCTCGACCGAGACCACGCCGTTCTGCACGACCGGGCGCACCGTGAACTCGGCGAGACCGGCACCGCCGACGGTGAACCGCAGGGTGCCCGCGTCGGCGTCGGGGGTGACGGCGGTGACGAGAGAGCCGAGGCCCTGGCTCTGAACGGTCGCGAGAATGCCGGTGGCGGGCCACACGACGTCGGCGCGGGAGCTGCCGATCGTGCCGGCGCTGTCGGCCGTCGCGTTCAGATCGACGTCCTTCGCCACGGCGTGGACGGTCATCTCCTTCGCGGGACCGAACGCGGTGTCGTCGCTGTCGAGCGTCACCGACGGAACCTTCTTGTCGATCACCTGCAGCAACACCGGTTTCCAGCTGAGATCGACGTCGACGCCGGTTCCCAGTTCGGATTCGAGCGATTGTGCGAGGCACGTCGTCGCGCGGTTGCGGACATAGACCTCGGCGCCGACGAGCACCGCGACGAGCGCGACGACGACCACGGCGGCGACGGTGGCGAGAGTGGAGCGCTTCGAGTTGGGCATGAGCCCGATTGTTTCCGACAACTCTGAGGATCTTCTGAGCCGCGCGCGGCGAGCTGCCCCGGAATTTGTGAGCTGGACCACAATTGTTCGGTACTGTTGGCGGCATGACGAGCTGGACGGGTTCTGGATACGGGGCCTCCGGGCGAGCCGATGCGGACGAAGCGCTCCGTCGGCTCGCACTGACGCAGGCCGGATTCTTCACCGCCCGACAGGCGATCGGGCATGGCATCGACGCGGACGCGTTCGTCACGCGCATCGATGCGGGGCTGTGGATGCGCGTCGAGAACGACCTGTTCCGGCTCGCCGAGAGCCCCCGCACGAAGTTCGACGAGTTCGCGCAGTGGTGTGCCTGGTACGAGGGTGCCGCGGTCGTGTCGCACCAGAGCGCCGCGGAACTGCACGCGATGGGGCACCTGCAACCGCGGTTCCTGCACCTGTCGACGCTCGATCAGCGCACCGTGCCGAGCAACCGGCTCGCGCTGCACCATCGGGCGTTGTCGAACGAGGACTGCGAGATGGTCGGGTGCTTCCGCGTGACCACCCCCGCCCGCACCGCCGTCGATCTCGCCGCCGGTGGTGTGTCCCAGGAGGTGCTCGACGAACTGGTCGGTGACGCCCTCGCGATCGGTCGTGTCGATTCCGACCAGCTGCACGCGGCGGTCGCGAATCAACCGGCCGCGGTCGCCGACCGCATCGAACTCGCGCTGCTGGCGGCCGGCTGAGTCGTGTGCCTCTGTGGCGCCCGGGGCCGCCGGAAAGGCACACCGGCGCGTAGCGCACCTACGCCGGGGCGACCGCCTCCCACGGCACCGTCAGCACGCAGTCGCGCAGCCGGCGACGCTGCGGGGCAACCGGAATTCCCTGCCCGCGCAGCAGCTCGAGCGTGGCCCGCCAGCGGACGCGCGGCCCGAACGCGGCATGCGGAGCGGCGGTCGCCCACGCCCGATCGGCGGCCTGCAGCAGGTCGTGGATCCGCTCGCCGGGAACATTGCGGTGGATCAGCGCCTTCGGCAACCGCTCGGCCAGGTCGGACGGGGTGTCGATGTGGAACGGACTCCACGCCAGCGTCAGGCTGCGCGGACCGTCGCGGTCCAGCAGCACCCACGCGCAGCGCCGGCCCAGTTCGTCACACGTGCCGTCGATGAGCAGACCGCCCGGTGCCAGCCCCGACCGCAATCGCTCCCACACGGGTGCGACCGCGTCCTCCGGGTACTGCCGCAGCACGTTGAACGCGCGGACCAGCACCGGTCGCAACCCGGCCAGCTCGAAGCCACCGCGCGCGAAGCGGACTCCGTCGCGGCCGGGGACCACCCGCTCGGGGTCGATCTCGAGGCCGACCATCCGCACGTCGGGGCGCACGGTTCGCAGCCGCGACGCCAGTTCCAGAGTGGTCACCGGCATCGCGCCGTAGCCGAGATCGACGACCAGCGGATCCGGTGCCGACCGCAGGACGCGGGCGATGCCGGAATGGTGCACGGCCCAGCGGTCGCTGCGGCGCAGCCGGTTGATGCCGGTGGTGCCGCGGGTGACGACACCTTCCGGGCGTAGCGTTCGCACTGTCGGGACCGGCCTACTGTCCTGCCAGCCAGTCGGCCGTGATCTCCGCTTCGGTGCGGAACAGGTCGACGAGGTTCTGCAGCATCAGCTCTTCGAGCTTGCCGCCGATGAACGGCAGATGCACCTTCGCCTCCGACGTCGTGCGCAGCGTGCACCCGCCGTCGCCGGCGAACAGTTCCATCGTGCCGGTGAGGCTGCCCGGGCCGGCCGGGATCGACGCCTCGTAGCGTCCGGTGGCTTTCCCGTCGAAGGGGCCGTACGACTCCTTGCGGGTGATGACCAGGTCCTTCTTCATCACCGTCTGCGCGATCTCCGGCAGTTCGGACCGGGGCAGGATGTGGTGCAGCACCAGCGAGATGCCGGAATCCGACGCCTCGAACGACTCCACGTGGTTCTGCGAATACTTGCGCATCTCCACCATCCGGGCTTCCCAGTGGGCCGGGTCGCGCAGCGCCTCGTACACCCGCTCCGCCGGATACGGATAGCGGGCGGAGTAGTTCATGCGCCGTGCCACAGCGGGCCAGGGTACCGGTTCGCCCCGGTCACGCGGAAATCGTCAGGAGCCGGATCGGCCCAGCCAGCCGGCTGTGAACTCCTGCTCGGCGTCGAACAGTTCGACGAGTTGCTCGACGATCATGCCCTCGATCTTCCCGCCGAGGAACGGGATCTTCACCTCGACCTCGCCGTCGATCTCGACGACCGTTCCGGTCCGGCCCGGCGCGAGCGTGAAGGCACCCTCGACCTTGCCGGGCATCCCGTCGACACCGGCGGAGAACCGGCCGCGGGCACGCTCGCCGTCGAGCGGCTCCCACGATTCGTGCCGGTGGATGACCAGGTCGCCGGGCCGGAGGCTGGTGACCACGCTCGGCAGGTGCTCGGCGGGGATGGCCTGCGTCATGTGCAGGTCGATCGTTCCGGCGGCGGTCTTCACGTCTTCGATGGTGGCGCCGGGGCCGCCGACCCGTGCCAGGCGCTCACGCCAGTATTCCGGGTCGACGAGCGCCGCGTGCACGCTCGCGGCGGGGAACTCGTAGTGCGCGGAATGGTCGATAGGGGTGCCCATGGCTCGTCACGCTACCGTTTGCTGGTGCCCGATCCACGTATCGCTACTCGCCTCGCCGAGTCGGGAGCCACGGTGTCCGAGCAGGTGCCGCTGTCGACCCTGACGACGCTGCGGCTCGGCGGACCCGCCCGAATCCTGGCCGAATGCGCCACCACCGACGTTCTCGTCGACGTCGTACGCCTGCTCGACGCCGAGCAGGTGCCGACGCTGATCCTGGCCGGCGGATCCAACCTCGTCGTCGGCGACGCGGGATTCGCCGGTGTCGTGGTGAAGATCGCGACCACCGGCGTCGAACTCGACACCGACACGGTGCGCATCGAAGCCGGCGCGGTGTGGGACGACGTCGTCGACCGGACCGTCTCGGCGGGGTTCGGCGGCCTCGAGGCACTGTCCGGGATTCCCGGGTCCGCCGGTGCGACCCCCGTGCAGAACGTCGGGGCGTACGGGGTCGAGGTCGGGTCGGTGCTGCGCCGGGTGCGGCTGCTCGACCGCCGGACCGGTGAGGTGCGCTGGGTGGGCCCGGAACACCTGGGTCTCGGATACCGGACGAGTGTGCTCAAGCATTCCGACGCAGCGCTCGTCGTCGATGTCGAGCTCGAGGTCCGGCCCGACGGGTCGAGCGCGCCGCTCGGCTACCGCGAACTCGCGACCGCGCTCGGCGCGGAGGAGGGTGAACGCCGGCCGGCCGCGGAGGTCCGTGAGCAGGTGCTGGCGTTGCGCCGCGGCAAGGGCATGGTGCTCGACGAGGCCGATCACGACACGTGGAGCGCCGGATCGTTCTTCACCAACCCGGTCGTGCCCGACGACGTCCTTCCCTCGGTGCTCGCGGCGATCACCGACCGGGTCGGTGCCGACGTGCGGATACCGCAGTTCCCCGCGGAGGGCGGCACCAAACTGTCCGCCGGCTGGCTCATCGAACGTGCCGGATTCGGCAAGGGCTTCCCGTCGGCGGAGGCCCCGGCACGGCTGTCGACAAAGCACACGCTGGCCCTGACCAACCGCGGGAACGCGACCGCCGCGGACCTGGTCGCGCTGGCCCGGCAGGTGCGGGACGGGGTGCAGAAGGTGTTCGGTGTGCGGCTCGAACCGGAACCGGTGCCGGTCGGGTTCGAGATCTGAACCAGGCGAGATCCGGGCCACACCGGCTCCACGCGTACCGTGAAAAGGGTGCACGACCTGCGTAAACGGACAAATCGGTTGGTGTGGCTCTGGTGCCTCGCTCTCGTGGCGGTGCTCGCCGCCTGCTCGACCTCGGACGGAGGGGCGATCGCCGGCGATCCGCAACCGGCCGTCGGAGTCACCACGAACCCGGCCGACGGTGCCACCGACGTGTCCCCCACGGACCCGATTTCGGTGACCGCGACCGGCACCCTCACCGACATCGCGCTCACCAACACCGCATCCGGGGTCGTCGTCGACGGTGAACTCGCCGCGGACGGCCACAGCTACACCGTCACGGAACCGCTCGGATACGGCGCGACCTACGAATGGTCGGGGTCCGTGATCGCCGCCGACGGCGACGAGGTCGCGGTGGAGGGCAGCTTCTCGACCGTCGAACCGGACGAGGTGGTCTCCGCGACCCTCAACATCGCGGACGGCCAGGAGGTGGGGATCGCCGCGCCGATCATCGTGCAGTTCGACGGTCCGATCGAGGACAAGGCAGCCGTCGAGAAGGCGCTCGTCGTCACCACGAACCCGCCGACCGAGGGTGCCTGGGCATGGCTGCCCGACGACAACGGCGGCGCGCGGGCGCACTGGAGGCCCCGGCAGTACTGGGCGCCCGGTACGACGGTGAGCCTGGACGCGCGGCTCTACGGACTCGCCTACGGCGACGGCGCATACGGCGCCGAGGACCTGACCCTCGACTTCGGTATCGGCCGCAGCCAGGTCGTCGTCGCGAACGCGCAGAGCCACCGCATGCAGGTGGTGCGCGACGGGCAGACGGTCATGGACATTCCGGTGAGCTACGGCGAGGGCTCCGAGGCCCGCAACGTCACGCGCAGCGGCATCCACGTGGTCACCGAGAAGCACGAGGACTTCCTCATGTCGAACCCGCCGTACTACGAGAACGTGCGCGAGCGCTGGGCAGTGCGGATCTCCAACAACGGCGAGTTCATCCACGCCAACCCGCTCACCACCGGCCAGCAGGGCGCCTCCAACGTCACCAACGGGTGCATCAACCTGTCGATGTCCGACGCGCAGGAGTACTTCGCGATCGCGATGTACGGGGATCCGGTGGAGGTCAGCGGCACCTCGATCGACCTGTCCGAGGCGGACGGGGACCTGTGGGACTGGGCCGTGGACTGGCCGACCTGGCAGTCGATGTCCGCGCTGTAGAAACCGGCGGCGGTCTACCAGCGGTTGCGGACCTCCTCGGCGAAACCGAGCAGGTTCTCGATCTCGAGGCGGGTGCCGTCGTCGAGCAGCACGTGCCCGCTGAACCGCCCGAACACCTGATGCTGGGTGGACCGCACGACGAGCGCGTTGACGTCGGCGGCGCGGTCGACGATCGGCTGGAAGTCCATCTCGAAACGGCTGTCGTTGCTCGTGAAACGCCACGGCGCGCCGTCGTAGGTGCCGTGCGGACGGTGGAAGTGCACGCGGTCGAGTTTGTGCGCGACCCCGTCGTGGAAGAGCATGTTCTCCGAGGCGGCGGTGGTGTCGCCGAAGCCGTAGCCGATGTTGAAGCCGAACCGCTTTCCCTCGTGCAGGCCGGACGCCGAACCCCAGTACCAGGTGTTGTCGTAGGTCCACACGCCGCGGCCCCAGTCGAGGACACCGAACGTCGACGCCGGGTCGAACTCGTGCCGGACGCCGCGGACGGTGATCGTGCCCGCCACGGGCAGGCAGTTGATCTTCTGGTTGTAGTAGAACGCCTTCGGGGCTCGCGGGAACGGTGTCGCGATCACCATGCGGTCGTCGGCGGGCTGCTGCAGCAGCAGTTCCCCGGACAGGCCGCGGCCGCCGTCGAAGCCCGGATGGTCGACGATCAGCCGGCGCCCCTGCGTCTCGTGCCGGAACTCGACGCGCAACGCGCCCCGGCGCACGACCACGTCGCCGGCATCGGCGCTGGACGGCATCCGCATCCGGCCGAGCGGGAACGGGATCAGCTTGTTCTCGGTGACTTCCGTGCCGACGGCCAGGTCCAGCCAGCTGAACCCGACCAGGCCCATGTATCCGTTGTCGGCGACCGTCAGTGCGAGACCGACCGGACCGGAAGCGGGGTCGGAGGTCGGGTCGGAGACGATGCAGTAGTAGTCCCACTCCTTGATGCGCAGCCGCGACGCCGAGATCCGCGCCCGGTCGTAGGTGCGGATCTCGGCGGTGGCCCAGCCCGCCTGCTCGAGGTGGCCGCGGTCGTCGAGCAGTGGCCCGGGCGAAAGACGCTGCTGCTGCATACCTCCAGAGGTTAGTTGCTCATGCGGTGTTATTTGCTCACGCGGTGGAACCGGCCTGCGCTCGCCTGATCACGCGGCTTGACGATGATCTGGTCCAGGTTCACGTGCGACGGACGCGATGCGACGAACCCGATGATCTCGGCGATGTCCTGTGCGACGAGCGGCGTGATGCCCTCGTACACCTTGTCGGCACGCTCCTGATCGCCCTCGAACCGCACGAGCGAGAACTCGGTTTCGACGGCGCCGGGGGCGATCTCGGTCAGCCGCACCGGTTTGCCGAGCAGCTCACCGCGCAGCGTCCGGTGCACCACCGCCTGGGCATGCTTGGCGGAGGTATAACCGGAGCCGTTGTCGTACGCCTCGAACGCCGCGACCGACGTGATCGTCACGATCAGGCCGTCCCCCGACTCGATCAGCTTGGGCAGCAGCGCCTTCGTCACGCGCATGGTGCCGATGACGTTCGTCTCCCACATCCAGCGCCAGTCGTCCTCGTCGGCCTCGGCGACCGTCGCCAGTCCCTTTGCGCCACCGGCGTTGTTGACCAGCACGTCCACTCGCGGCAGGACCGTGGTGAACGCGGTGACCGAGTCCTCGTCGGTGACGTCGAGTTCGAGTGCGGTGCCGCCGATCTCCTCGGCGAGTTTCTCGAGGCGGTCGAGTCGGCGGGCACCCACGACGACGTGGTAGCCCTGCGCGGCGAGAGTGCGGGCGGTGGCCTCGCCGATGCCGGACGATGCCCCGGTGACGACGGCGACGCGCGAATCTGGGGAGATACTCATGCGTCGATCCTAGGACGCGCCTGTGCCCGTCACCGGGCGGCGGCGCCGCGCCTCACATGGCCTCGGGCTCACATGCCCCCGGCGGAGACGAAGCCGGGATCTTCGACGGCGAGCCGTTCACGGACCGAGTCGGGCATCGTCGAGCACGAGTCCGCGCTCGGGCGGGCGTCGGCGTGATCGGCTGCGGAGTCCTCGATCCCGAGCGACGCCGTGATGTTCTGCCAGCCACCCCACGCGTCGAAGCGGGCCGGCAGGTCGACGTTGGCGGCACCGTTGATGTGGAACGCCGCGCTCGGATACGGGGCGTCCGGCGAGGTGTCGACGCCACCGCCGGGCAGCCGCACGACGTCCTCGGGATTCGGCAGCATCCCGGCCAGCTGCATCGCGTGATAGGGGTACATCTCCGACGGTGGCGTGTCGAAGTAGTACCAGCTCGCTGCGCACACCCCGTAGAGGTCGGGGCCGAACTGCGCGTAGTTCAGGTACAGCTCCATGATCCGCGCGTCGGACATGGTGGCCCGCAACGCGACGGACGGAACCACCTCGACGGCCTTGCGCAGCATGCTCTGGTCCGGGGTGAAGAACATGTTCTTCGCGAGTTGCTGGGGAATCGTCGAATACGTCTGCTGACGCTCGCCGGACAGGACGGCGGCGGCGCGGTCGGCGAAGTCACCCCAGTGGAATGCCTGCTTCCGTAGTCCGAGCAGGTCGTCCTCGTGGGCGACGGCGGACGCGATGACGTAGCGGCTGATGTGGTCGATCGAGACGTACTGGTAGGCGATGGGCCCGTCGTCGATCCGCATGAAGTTCGACTGTGCCGGTGTCCACCAGCGCAACGACGCCGCGGCGACGGCCATCCCGGACAACGGCACCACCACGACCCCGGCG